>DASVGP010000051.1:0-12821 GCA_036379475.1 Bryobacteraceae bacterium
CCATTTGCGTACTGCCATTCCGCATCGGTCGGCAACCGGTATCCGTTCTGGCGCACATCGCAAGAGCCGGTTTCAAGGTTATAACAGGGGTCGAGATGGTCATCGAGGCTACGAGCGTTGCAGTACCGGATCGCTTCCCACCAACTCACCGTTTCAACGGGCAAATCGGGACCTTTGTGGAATGAAGGATTGTACCCCATTACCTTCTCAAATTCGCGCTGGGTGACTTCGATCGGAGAGAGGAGGAATTTTCCGAGAGTGACCGTCACCGGAATTTGGGTCAAGCCATCAGTGACGCGGTAGCTTGTTGCAGGCACCTCAACCCAGTTGGCTTGGCTCGGCTCGACTCGCACATTCTTTTGCGAGAGGCGTGTTTCACTCGCGGCACGCAGCTCCTGGCCGGCAACGAAGGCGCCCATTGCTGCCGCGGAGCCCTTTAGAAAATTGCGCCTCTCCATAAGGTCCATGCTTAGTTCGAGTCCAGGTATTTGCTAATTCAAGTACTCTTCGGTTAACAGCATCAGGTTGTGCACACCTCTACTGCGCGAGCGCGACCGAAAGCATCAGGTATAGAAACGGAGAGGAAGGGAAGCCCACGCCAATGGTCTTAAACCCCCAACGCATGCTGCTCTGCGACCGCATATCTTTCTAGTATGAAAGCATCATTCTTCCTCAGCACGCTTCGAGCGACTCGCCTCCTTCATGATAGACCATAAGACTAGCTACATGTGGAAGAATACAGCTAGACAGCGCTACTGTCAAGAGAGCTGTTGAAAGATATGCCAAAGCCCGCAAGGGTCCGGCCGGGCCACATCGATTCAGGGCCGCACCTGTATTCCTGGTGCTAGTCGAAACAGCCAGTGCCCAGCAGCTTTCCTTAGAGGCGATCAGCCTCATGCAAAGTTTATGGAGTACCAAACTTCTGACACTATCGTATTTGCGGCAGCTGATAAAGAGAAAGATCTACCCGCGACCTGACGATCAGGCGAGATGGGAGGCGCGGCGCCTCGCCCATTCTCGTCCCGACGCCTCCCTATAGACGGCAGGGGTATTGCGAACCGCAGCCGGTCTCCTGGTCCAAGCCCGATCAAAATAGTGGCTATCTCAAGGTAAGCATCCTTCCGGGCTTACTCGGTCTCGATCTGGCCCGGCAGATCGATGCTCCTGTAGCCGGGCTATCCGAATGCGACGGTACAGGGATCAAGCCGGATATCGAAGTTAGATTGCATTCCAAGGCGACCGGATGCACTTTGGACCCGGCAGTAGACATGGCTCGGCAGGTGCTTGATAACCGCGGGACAAAGCCGAGTCAGCGGTAACCACTGCTCCGTCTTGCTGCCGATCTGGGCGTTGCTCTTCGTGTCCCTATGCGAACTTCTGCGAGATATTAGTCGTCGATTAGCCGGTTGGCCGCCGCCATAGCACGAGTCGTGAAGAGCTATTGTATAAATGAACACGTATTCTGGAAGCAATCCATGATTCGTGCAGATAATTCAACTCAGAACCAAATCTACCGCGTTCAGGTGCTTGATCGAGTATTCCAAATTCTGGATGTTCTGGCAGGCAGCAATCACGGTATAGGCTTGGCAGAACTGGCCGGCCGGCTTGGAGTGCATAAGAGCACCACGCACAGGCTGCTCATGGTTTTGGAGTCGGGCCGCTATGTCGAACGGATCACCTCCACCGGACAGTATCGCCTCGGCTCCAGATTAATAGAGCTTGGCCTATCTGCAGCGGCGCAGTTGGACGTCTACGAAATCTCCAGACCGCACCTCCGTGCGCTTGCTGAAGAGGCGGGAGAAACCGCACATCTGGCGGTGTTACGAGAGGGAGAAATCGTCTCGATCGTTAAGGCCGAAGGCACTCAAAATTTGCGGACTCCAATCACAGTCGGTACTCGCACCCCCGCTCACTGTACGTCGCTTGGCAAGGCGATTTTGGCGTTTGGCCCCCCGGAGCGCGTGGACGACTTTTTGAAAGATAGAAAACTCAAAGCGTATACACCGAAAACGATTACGTCGCCTGTGCGCTTCAAGGCCGAGTTGCGTGCGATTCGAGAGTGCGGGTACTCAGTCGATAATGAGGAACGGGAAATTGGACTGCGTTGCATCGCGGCGCCAGTTTGGAATAGCGTAGGTGAAGTCATTGCCGCCATTAGCGTCGCGGGTCCCGCGTTTCGCATTACAGAAAAACGGATCCCGGGCCTTTCACGCATAGTTATGGGCGTAGCGGGCCGCATATCCTCCTCACTGGGACATCGAGAGCCAAAGAACGGCCGCTGACGGTCCAGATTCGCTATCGTGCACGTGCGCTGTGAATAAGCAGCGCTGTGGGGAAAAAGGACACATCATTTTTTTCTTGACAACATAAACGGCACGTGATAAAACTTCTCCCAGAGATCGTGAGACTACGTCTCATATTATGAGACATGCTCGGAATCATGGATTTTCTTAAAGAACCGGAAGGAGGAGCCCAATGACGACAGAGTCTTCCATCATGGCGGCGGCTCGCATAAGTGTAATGGCGGTTGTGTTTGGCATCGAAGCGCTGTTCCTAATGCCACAGCCGGCATTGTCACAGGCAAATTCTGCCACATTTTACGGGAAAGTCGCGGACCCGTCTGGCGCAATTATCCCGAACGCCACCGTTACGCTTTCGAACGAAGCCACTCACCTCTCAACGAAAAAGACGACTGGTGCAACTGGTGAGTTCGCCTTTACTTTCATCGCTCCAGGCACGTATACTCTGACGATCTCCGCAAAGGGGTTTCAGACCAATGAAGAAACCGGCGTCACGTTGGCAGCTGGTCAGCAGGTAAGAAAAGCGTATTCGCTTACGTTGGGCACAGTTGCTCAGACGATTAGCGTCACCGGCGGCGCACCGTTAGTTAACACAGTTTCCGCTGAGCAGCTGCATACATATAGCGCAGAAGATGCACACCAGATGCCGTTACAGAACCGCAATTTTACGGGTCTGCTTAACGTTAATGCCGGTGTTGTCCCGACTCAAGGAAACAACGGCACCGGGGTGGATATGAACGGCGTTGGAAGAAATGGAACGGTGTACTCCGTTGATGGCACGACCGCTACCGGCAATTCCGGCGGCAATAACCCCGGCGTATATCAAGGCGCAAACCTGATCGACGTGATGAGTGTAGCAGGCATAGATGAAGTAAGCACGGTCAAGGGAGTAATCCCGGCACAGTATGCTGATGCGCTAGGAGGCCAGATCAACGTGATTTCCAAATCGGGCACCAATGCCTGGCACGGAAGTCTGTTCGAAAATCATCAAGACAGCTCGCTAAGTGCGCGTCAGCAGTTTACTTCAAACAAGCCTCACTTGGTTTTAAACCAATTCGGAGGTTCCTTGGGTGGGCCTATCAAGAAAAACAAGATCTTCATATTTGGCGATTATGAGGGGTACAGGGATTCTATAGCAACATTCCTTAGCGGAAATGTCCCCACCGCCGATCTCAGAACGAAACTCCTGGCGGCTGTGCCCGACTATAATCTCGCTCTTCAGGCATTTCCGCTGCCTAATCAGCCGATTACGCCGGGAGCACTCGTCGGAGTATGGTCGGGAGTGAAGCCAAACATACAACACGATAACCATTTCGACGTTCGGGGGGATATTGCGCTTCCTGGAAACAGTCGGCTAACGATTACATACAATCGCGGGGTACCATACGAGTTGATTCCTCGATACTATATCGACGACCCACGGCTCTATACCAACGAGCTCAATCGCGGAAACGTTACATATATCACAGGTGGGGCAGCCTGGACATCGCAGACACGGTTCGGCTATGATCGAACAATTCAGAATCGCTTGGACGAGTTCTTTACAAAAATAAACCCAAACAATTCGAACGAAACCATCTTATATGGCCAACGTATTCCAGATATTTTGACCAATCTGGGGTGGAGCGGGCCAGACGGAGAAATTAACCATTCCGGAGGGCCGCTTTGGGAAGTGGAGGAGGATTATTCGCGCATCATCGGGAACCACTCTCTGATGTTCGGAGGAGACTTCCACGAGTCCATTGGTACTCGCAATAACCCACAGATCCCTGACATTAGATATCCAAGCCTCGCCGCGCTTCTCGCCAACCAGCCGAGCCAGGTAACCGCGACATTAGGGTCTGGCCTGTACACTGGACGGATGTACGAATATGGGTTCTTCATTCAGGATACCTGGAGGGCAACGAGTAAACTCACTCTGAATCTTGGTGTACGTAATGATTTCTACTCGAATTTTGTCGCGACGGGCGCGGACGGCACTCCTGAGGCGGGGATGTATAATCCCACCTTTCTCACCATGGACGGCCTGTATAACGTCGGCCCGTTCCGCTCGCCTGCTTCGCCGTTTGACAACGATCCTCTGAACCTCGCGCCTCGTTTCGGGTTTGCTTACAACCCGGACGGGAAAGGAAAGACTGCAATTCGCGGCGGCATTGGCATTATGCATACGAACCTCCCTCCTGAGGATTTTTGGAATCTTGTTTCAGGTGGCCGTAATATTCCGTACCGCCAAACGTTCAGTCCTGCAGAGATACAACAGTTCAACCTCATCTATCCACAATTTAACGACAGGCTGTTTCAAGTTGCCCAGCAGTTGAGCAGCACTTCAGCCTTTACCAATGTTGCTGCGGTCTATAACACGCATTTGCATAGCCCTTATGTGATCCAATACACTCTGGGCATCGAAAGAGAATTGCCCGGGCGCATGGTGTTCGAGACTGCGGGAGTGGGATCGCGGGGAGTCGCGTTTCCACTGTTTCGCATCGCAAATCAGGTAAATCGCTTGACGGGCGACGTGCCCAATCCGCTATTAGGGCAGCCGTATTACATCGACAATTCGCAGCTCACGACGTATTACGGATGGCAGAACACGCTAAAAAAGCGCTTCTCCCATGGATTTAGCTTTGATTTCAATTACACGTGGTCGAAGGCTCTTTCGGACGGCGGCGGAGATGTCGGGTCGTACTACCAGGGCGAGAACGACTCGGGCGTGACCCAGGAGTTTTTCAACATAAGCGCGGACCGAGGGCCTACACCGTCTGACATCACTCATTATTTCAGTGGAGATGTTCTATACCGGTCGCCAGGTCTTAAATCACTCGGTAATCGCTTTGTTGAGGAGGTGCTTGGGAACTGGCAAATTTCTGGAATTATTACGGCGAGTACGGGCCTGCCGGTAACTATTACCCAAGATTCATCTACATCGGGCCAACGCGGAGAATACATTGGCGGGAATCCGATATTGTCTGGATACCAGGACACGCTGCAATACCTAAATCCAGCCGCTTTCACGTCAATTCCAGTTTCACCACTATCTGGAGCCCCGATTTATCCCGGCAATGTGGGTCACGGAGCATTGCGACAGCCCGGTTTGTGGAACGTGGACTTCAGCTTGGCGAAGGATTTTGCGATTCGCGAATCCGTACGACTCCAGGTCCGCGCCGACATGTTCAACGCACTCAATCACACAAATCTCTCAGGGTTGGATACCAGTACAGATAGTCCGCGTTTCGGGCAACTTACCGATACACGCGGGGCAAGGGTTATTCAGGTCAGCGCGCGGATAACGTTTTAATACTTTCGTCCAGGTGCGGCAGTTTGCGCTTTAGATTGTGAAAATAGCACAAAGAGAAAGCAAACAGGAGACATCATGAAATCTATACAACCATCACGAAGAACATTTCTAGAGGCCGCCGCTGGTGTGGCGGGCGCAGCCAGCGCGGCGGCACAAGCCATACACCCGAGCGCCATACAATCAAATTCTCAGTCGTCTAGCTTGCTTGCAGAGATGACTAACTCCAACAAAAAGGTAGTGGCAATCCAAATCCCGGCGGTTTCCTTCAGCGATGAAGGGGTTGAAGGAGCTTTGGATACGGTGCAGCACCGCGGCGGCGTAAATACGCTGATGATTGCCACATTTAGCTACGGTCGCGGTATCGCAGGCCGTCAGGTCCCGGGGCATCCTCTTCCTGATCATGGCAAGCAGGAATATGATACGAACACGTTTCACGGCGGCGATTATGCTGCGGTTCATCCGGAATACTATGCGGATGTGATTTTTAAGAATTTTAGAGCGCCGGACCTCGGCAATTTCGACGTTCTCGAAGCGGTGGTCCCGGCTGCAAAGAAGCGCGGCATGAAGAGTATCGCATGGTTCGAAGATGTGTACAACCCTCGGCTACTAGACAACTTTGAGAAGGTTGCAGAGGTTGACGTATACGGCCGGAAAACCGGCCGCGCCTGCCTAAATAATCCCTATACGCTTAATTTCCTTATGTCGTTAGTACAGGATTGGACAACATCCTACGATCTAGACGGGGTAATGTGGTGCTCCGAACGCCAAGGACCATTAAACCATATCATTGATGCCCATCACGGGCGGACGACGCTGACTTGCTTTTGCGAACATTGCCGAGCAAAAGGAGCGCAGCGAGGTATCGACGTTGAGCGTGCCCGAGAGGGATTGATGAGGCTGGACCAGTGGGTCCGGGCTGCATGGTCTCAGCCACGATCGCCGGATGGTTATTTTGTGAATTTCTGGCGAGCGCTCGTGGAGTATCCGGAGGTCGTCGCCTGGGAGAAATTGTGGACTGACAGCCAGCATGAAGTTTATGGTCGCATCTATGGGACCGCAAAGAGTATTAACCCGAAGTTGGCGGTAGGCTTCCATGTGATGCATCATATCTCGTTTAGTCCTTTCTATCGTGCAACGCAGGACTATAGAAAGCTGCGCCAGCATGCGGACATGTTGAAAATCTGTATGTACAACAATTGCGGCGGCCCGCGCCTGGCCCGCTACATCGACACAATCCAGTCGACGATTTGGCATGACATGCCCGGAGAGCAGATTTTGCAAATGTATTACAAAATGCTTGGATATGAGGGCGAAGCCCCGCTCGATAAATTACCGACTTCCGGACTCAGCTCGAAGTACGTATTTGAGGAAACAAAGAGGGCACTTGCGGACGTTCAGTTATCGACTCTGCCTATGCGAGGAATTTCCTCTGATTATATTGCTCCGGATCCAGAGCGCAACGTCTCAGGTATTCCGAAGGAAATCGGAATCTGGCCTGGGATTGATATCGACATTCCGACCGGCAAAGGTGAAAAGAAAACGCAGCCATCGGACGTCCGAGGGGCTGTCAAGGCTGCCTTCAATGCCGGTGCGCCTGGAATCATATTGTCTCGTAAGTACACGGAGATGAAGCTGGCCAACCTTTCTGCGGCTGGAGACGCACTGAAGGAACTGGGAATACAATCATAGGCTATCGCGCGACTATGCAAAGCGACGTGAAAGTTGCCAGCGCGGAAAGCGCAAGGTACCGGGAAGTTTTGAGTCCCGCAGCGCTGGCGTTTCTTGCGGAATTGGCGCGAGGCTTCGAGGATCGCCGACAGGAGCTGCTCCAAGCTCGCAAGGCGAGGCAGGAGGATCTCCTTCAGGGGGGCATGCCAACCTTCCTGAGGCACACGGCGGAGATTCGGGCCGCCGAATGGACGGTGGCCCCGATTCCTCCGGACCTGCAGGACCGACGCGTGGAGATCACCGGGCCAGTGGACCGTAAGATGATTATTAACGCGCTCAACTCCGGTGCCAGCGCGTATATGGCCGATTTCGAAGATTCGAACTCTCCGACGTGGCAAAACAATGTGGAGGGGCAGATCAATCTCCGCGATGCCGTTGCCGGAACGATCAACTTTACCGGCCCCGAAGGCAAGCAATATGCCTTGGCAGAGAAGACCGCAACCCTGTTGGTTCGGCCGCGCGGCCTGCACTTGCCCGAAAAGCATTTTTGTGTGGACGGCCAGCCGATCTCCGGCTCTCTCTTCGACTTCGGCCTGTTTTTCTTTCACAATGCAAAACCACTGATCCGCAAAGGGAGCGGACCGTATTTCTATTTACCAAAGCTAGAGAGCCACGTCGAAGCGCGATGGTGGAACGATGTGTTCAATTTTGCGCAGGATGCGCTAGGCATTCAAAGGGGCACTATCCGCGCCACTGTTCTACTGGAAAATATCTTGGCAACGTTTGAGATGGACGAAATTCTCTACGAACTTCGCGAGCACTCCTCCGGTCTGAACTGTGGAAGGTGGGATTACATCTTTAGCTTCATTAAGAAATTCCGGCATCGCGCTGACTTCGTGCTCCCGGACCGTTCCGCCGTCACGATGGACAAGCATTTCCTGAGTTCGTATGTCCTGCTCCTGATCAAGACTTGTCACCGGCGCGGGATTCACGCCATGGGAGGCATGGCGGCTCAAATACCGATCAAAGGCGATCCGGAAGCGAACGAAAAGGCTCTAGAGAAGGTGCGCGAGGACAAGCGCCGAGAGGTCAGGGCCGGGCACGACGGAACATGGGTTGCGCACCCGGCGCTGGTTCCGGTTGCAAAGGAGATTTTCGATGCGGGTATGCAGGGCCAAAACCAGATTGGTGTGAAGCGGGAAGACGTCCGGGTAAGTCCGGAGGATCTGCTAAAGGTCCCCGCGGGCGAAATCACAGAACATGGATTACGCGTGAACATCGATGTCGGTATACAATACCTCGAATCCTGGCTGAGAGGCTCGGGCTGTGTCCCAATCTACAATCTCATGGAAGATGCTGCCACTGCGGAAATCTCCCGGGCGCAAGTATGGCAGTGGGTGAACCACCGAGCAAAATTGAATGATGGAATTGCCATTACCCCGGAGCTCGTGAGACGGACGATTTCGGAGGAACTCTCCAAAGTGCGAGACCGTTTAGGCCCCGCACAATTCGGTTCCAGTAAGTTCGATCTAGCTGGTAGTCTCTTCGAGCAAATGATGACGAGCTCGGAGTTCGCAGATTTCATGCCTCTAGTAGCTTACGACTGTTTGGATTGATCCAGTTGTTTGAACAAACACTCGATCCGTTGCATAGCGTAGGCCTCACGGCGCTCGCTGCTTTAGTTCCGGTCATTTTGCTCTTGGTGCTGCTGGCTGTCCTGCGCGTCACCGCTTGGCTTGCGACGCTGATCGGAGCCGTTGTGACGCTGGGACTGGCATGGCTGGTCTGGCACGTGCCTTTGGCGAACGCCCTCAAAGCCGGTTTGCTCGGCAGCGCAACGGGCGTCTGGTCGGTGGATTGGATCACCTTCTGGGGAGTCGTCATCTTCAATACGCTGGCCTTCACCGGTGTGTTTGGCGATTTTCAGAAATGGCTAACCGCAAAAGCAACCGCCGACGTGCGTGTGCAGACTCTTCTTCTGGCCTGGGCTTTCGGCGCGCTGCTCGAAGGGCTGGTGGGGTTTGGGTATCCTTGGGCAATCGTCGCGCCGATGCTGATTGCTCTCGGAATCCGGGATCTGGACGCGATTCGAGTGGCGGCAATCGCCAATAATGCTCCGGTCTCGTTCGGAGGATTGGGAGTACCGATCATCGCGCTCGCCGCGGTAACGGGTTTGCCGCTAATGGAGTTATCGGCATCTATCGGTAAGATCGTGGCGCTGCTCGCGCTGGTTCCGCCGTGGGTGTTGATCTACCTGGTTACGGGCAAACGCGGGCTCCGCGGAGCTTGGCCGCTGGCGATCGTCGGCTCGTTCGCCTACATCGCCGGGCAGTTTCCGGTTTCGCAATATCTCGGTCCTTACCTGCCCGACATCAGCGGCGCTATCGTTTGCTTCGTCGCCTTGCTGGTGTTGCTGCGGTTCTGGAGACCAGCGGAGACGCTGGGCTACGGCGGCGTTCCGATCGCCTCCGATCGAACGCAGGCGCATGGACTTACCCGGAAGCGGGTGCTAGCCGCATGGGCTCCGTTTTTTGTATTGGTGATCGTTGTGGTTCTGTGGACCGGCCCCTGGTCTTCGCTTCCCGGCATTGCTTTAAAGAGTTTTCACATCGCGGCCATCTCTTCGCTGAACCACAAGCTAATGAACGCCTCGTTCGCTTTCAAACCGTTTATTGGCGGCACCTCGATCATGGTCTCCTGGATTGCGATTGCTTTGATCCTGCGCCCACGGAAATCCATCTTGGGGGCGGTGTTTCGCAAGACCATGGTGCAAATGTGGGGAGCTTTCCTGGTCGGCATTTTCATTTTTGCGCTGGCCTATATCTTCAACTACTCTGGAATGGCCGCTTCGCTCGCATATACTTTTTCCAAGCTGGGCGTGTGGTTTATCGTCGTGGCGCCCATTTTGGGATGGATCGGTGTGGCGCTTTCGGGAAGCAATACTTCTACCAATGCCATGTTCGGCGCGTTTCAGGCGATGGTGGGAAACCTGCTTGGCTTTCCGGCTCTGCTGGCGCCATCGTTGAACTCGGTGGGCGCGGAAGTGGGCAAGCCGATCGCTCCCCAGACCGCCAGCGTGGGCGTTGCCACAACCGGATATGTGCGCAACGAGGGCGAAGTCATTCGGCACAACATGGGCTGGACCCTAATTTTGGTGGCGTGTCTTATCGGCATCGGCCTGTTTTATTACTTTGTTTTTCCCCGGACAATGATGCACTAATGCATAATTCGCGCTCTCATCGCCTATTGTGCTTGTTCGGTTTTGCTCAAGGAGATCGATCTCGGATGGAAATTCATACGAGCGGCTCCTCTACGACTGCATGCAGGGAGATGCAACGCTGTTCCAAAGAGCCGACCGTGTGGAGGCCGGCTGGACCGTGATGCAGCCGATTCTGGACGTCTGGCAGGCGCTGCCGCCGCGCGACTTTTCCCAACTAGGCCTCCGGAACCTAGGCTCCCACTAAGCCAACGATCTGATGCTGGGCGACCAGCGCCACTGGCGCCGGTTGACTTAGCTGAGGTGGCTAGTTTCCAACGACAAGCGCAATGTTGGCGAGATGGCCGCCGCCGGGGATTCCCGGCAGTGATCGTAACTGCCAGCCATAGTCGAATTTCGCACTAACATTCCTTCGAAAGCGGTATCGCATTCCGACGCCGATGCTGGAGGCATCCACATTGGAATCGTAGCCCGCGGTTGCCTGATGAGCGTGGAGCGAGCCATAGTCCCAAAAGCCCAGAAATTGAACTCGTCCCACGGAGCGCTTCATCCCTTTGAGGAAAGGCGGCGTACGCAATTCGTTGCTTACGATGACGCCCTCGTCGCCAAGAATGGAATTCGTCGGATAGCCGCGCAGGAGTTCGGGGCCTCCGGCGACGAGTTGTTCGGTGTACAGCAGACTGGCATTCGAGATCTGGGCTACAATGCGCGCGGACCAGGCCGCGCCCAAGGGCAGACGGGTCAGGCGCGAGAGATCTTCCCGCAGATATAGATATCGATTGGAAGCGAGCCCGGGGCCGTAACCGGCACTTGCATTCTGAAATTCCGCCGCCGTGTTGTCCGGCGTCAATGAGCCTGGGCTGTATACAAGAGTGGTAGACGAACTGGTGATTCCCCAATCGTCCGTCAGATTGGCGGAATAGGAGACGGGAAATTGGTCGATTTCAGCCGACGTGGCAAAGACAGAAGTCCCACCGAATGCCAAATCGTTATCGGTGGTTTTGAAATCGTAGCCGGTCTGTATGGATTCGGCAAACCTTGCCGTACGCGGAAGAGAATGGTTATAGCGGATACTGGCTTGGCCGTTTAGTCCAACCAGTCCGAGATCGGGTCCGATATTCGGCACCGTACGTTCGTAATCACCGAAAATCGAGAGAGTGCCGCCGACCGCCAGAGGGGTACTCCAAGTGAGAGTATGACTGATGAAAGCGGGTCCGCCCGGCGCGCCTGGGAAGCGCGAGGAGCCTTGGTAGAGATCGCTGCTGGAGCTGAAACGGTAACTCAACTGCTGGTCAAGTCCGAAGACGTTTCCCCATACGACGCCGGCATTCCAGCGGTTGTGCCCGGTTGCCGCAGTGCCGCTGTTGTCGAAGCCTGTGTAAAACCGCAGCGGAAGGCGGTCCTCAGTCTGAAGCACCAGGTCCGTATAACCGGACCGCTGGTCTGGCTTGTAGATCAGGTTAACGCGACGGAAGGGGTTGGCATTTGCCTCATCCAGATCGGACAGAATCCGAGTGCTGTTGATGGTGTCGCCAGGGCGCAGCGTGAACGGAGCGGCTATTGCGCTGCTGGAAAACCAACGGTTGCCTGTGACGTGTACACTGCCAACCCGATACTCAGTGACAACGATTTGAACAACGCCGCCTTCCACATTCTGCTCCGGAACGACGACATTTACTAGCGGGTGATGATGGGACCGGTAGTAACCAACCACAAAACTTGTGATTCGATGCAAGCCGGCGAACGTCAGCGGTTTGCCGAGATAGGACGCCATGCTTTCGTGAAACGACGGCCGATTCAGCACGCCAATGCCTGTTGTGATAATGCCGGCCGTGTCGATTCCCCGAGCGCGCAGTTTGCTCGAATCGGGGATAAAAACTAACCCCCTTAACAAAGGTGTGACGACATTGGAGCTATTGTCCTTCTGTGCTGAGTCTTTTGCCGCCTGTTGCTGCGCAAAGCAGGGGAATAGTGTGGAAACCGCCAGCGCCAAAGCCGCGAAACGTGAAATGGAGATGCTTACCATAGCCGGACCGCTCCCAGATAGTTTGTGACGGATACTTTTCCGGTATTCAGAAACGAAAAAGAAGCGAGTACGTGATGTAAGTTTTCAGTAGGGGCCCAGTCGGCGGAATACGTGATCTGAAAATTGCTCATGATGCTGGGCGCCAGTGTTAGAGATAGTGCAGCTACGGAGAGAGGCGGCGGAAAGGCTGGCTGCTTATTAGTGGTTAACGCTGGGTCCACTTGGGGGGTGTCAGCGAAGAGAACCGTAAGCGTTCCCGGAAAAGCGGTGAGAGCCACATTGGGATCGTTGGCTGTTGCGGAGATTATGTAGGTT
>DASVGP010000052.1:0-16404 GCA_036379475.1 Bryobacteraceae bacterium
GAGGCTAGTGCGTGTCTGTGCTCTATCGGCAATGGCAACGGTGACCGTGATGCGATAGGTGCCCGAGCGGCCGTAGGAGTGCGTCGCGACGACGCTATAAGCACCATCGCTAATCGTGTGAACGCCGCCGGCGGGCATGACCATCGCACGCGTGCGAGTGTCGTCACCCCAGTCGACTGTCGCGACGATTGCCTCGGCTGCTGCCCCGGGCGCGATCACTTCCGCGATCGTGCCGGTGACCTGCCTATGCTGCACACTGGGCGCCGCCGCCACGAGCTCGACACGCCAGGGCACCAGCGGTGAGGGGTAGAAATAGGTTCCCGCGAGGGTGAGACGGGTACCGTGGACGGCCACTCGCGACAGGAAATCAGTATACGCCGGGCTGGTCTGGCTACGCTCGGCTCGCGGAGACCAGCCAATCTCGGCAGTTGCCAGGAGCCGTGGATAGATCAGGTATTCCGCATCGCGCACGGTGCGTATCGTCTGCCCCCAAAGAGCAGCCTCGACGCCGAGGATTTGCGCATCGGTGACGCCGGCTGCGTAATCGGCCGGCTCCCAGGTGTAGAACTGGTCCACACCGCAGCCACTCGCCCGTGCCCACGATAATCCGAGTCCCGCAGGCGCGCCGAACGGCGTTGCGGCCGGATACTTCTGGCTGAGGTAAGCATGCTCGGCCGGTGCCAAGACCAGGCGCATGCCCGCCGCAGCGGCCTCGGCGGCCGTGTCGGCGCGGGGTCCGGTCCCGGATTCGGTACCCCAGTATTCGATCACCGATCCGGGTGCCAGATGAGTACCCAGTGCGTTAATGTCGGCCCAGCCCATAACTGTTTTGCCCATCCCGTTGATGATGCCCGCTTGCGCACTCACAAACTGCGCCGAGCGCGAGCCCTCATGCAGCGGATCCGGCAGACCACCGCCGCCGAGGTTATAGTACGGACCAGGTGTGAAGGTCGCGAATCTGCTGATAATCGCAGTGCATACTGTCCAAGCAGTAATGTCGTCACGATCCGGCGGGTCGACTTCCGGAACAATCGTCAGGTACCGCGACGCGGCGTGCTCGACCACTTGTTTGTATTGTTGTTGAGTCCAGCATCCCGCCGGCGGGTCGAGGTAGCCATCGGGACAGCTTGCGGAGATTGCGGTGAGCGTCGGTGCGCCGTCGCTGGCGAGTTGGAACGCATGTGGTATCGAAAGGCGAAGGTGCAGCATGTTCAGCTTATATGCGCATGCCTGGTCGATCAGCCGCATCACGTCACTCGGCGGCAGAATTCGCTGTGACATGTCCAGCATCACGCCCCGATAGGAATAGCGCGGGTAGTCGAGCACGTGCACTCCCGGGATCTGCCATGGACCCGGGCGCTTGTGCGGGCTAGCGATCCAGACGGGCAGTAATTGCCGAATCGTTTGAATCCCGTTGTACAGCCCGCGCATGGTACCTGCGGTGAGCGAGACCCCGGACCAGCCGGATTCGATCTCATATCCCTCCGCAGCATCGGCTTCAAGTAGATCGGCGGGCATTGCAAGTCTGAGTTCGATATCGCCGCGGTATGCCCGGCCGCGGCTGACCGGGAGCCGGTATCCTGTTGCCGGCCGCAGATAGGCGGCAAGTGCCTCGGCGGCCGGGAGCGCCGCTGCGCTGCTCCAGCCGACGACGATGCGCGATGCTTCGTCGAGGGTGAAGTGCCCTGGCCGGGATGCGATCTGTGCTGGCTTGGGTACGACCTGCATTAGCGCCACGTTACCGGTCTCGGTGTGTCGTTCCCTGCGGCTGGTGAGCCATGTTCCTCTTCTTGGTTGGCGTGCTCCTCCTGACCGGCGCGCTGCGTCCACGGCCCCGGCAGTAGTCGCTGAGGCGGACCGTCGTCCGATGCGCCCGATCCTCGCGCGAGCCAGACGTAGCGCGACCGGCTTGCTTGCAGCCTCGCCGCGGAGGAGGCCTGCACGCAGCATGGTCACCCAGCCGGGTTGGCGGGCCTCCATTGCGATGTAATAGCGCTCCCGCTCCGCGTCGATATCGGCCCGGTCAAGCTGACCAACGATGCGCCCGTTTTCGACTACTGGCAGGGTGTCGAGGCCGCTGGCGAGAAAGCGGGTGAGCGCAGCGGCCAGGTAATCGTCTGCATCTACCGGCACTGTCCTGCCGCTCGCCAGCGGCCCGATCGGGACGTCACCCGCTGCTTGGTTCAGCTTGGCGGCGGTGATCAGGCCGAGGTAGCGCTGGTCCGAACCGGCAACCGCCAGCGCCGCACGCGGCTGGTCGCCAAGCAACTGGCGCGCCTGGGCTACCGTGGCTTCCGGCGGCAGGAATAGCGGCTCGTACATGACCTGGCGCGCCACCAGCATGCGAGTGACCCGGGTCTCGGTGCGGAAATCCACGCGGATGCCGCGATGCGAGAGTTTTTCGGTCATCAACCGGTCGGTAAGGAACATCTCGGCAACCAGTTCGGCGAACGCAACCCCAACCAGCATCGGAATGATCATGTGGTACTCGCCCGTGACCTCGGCGGAGAATACGACCGAGGCGAATACCGCCTTGGTAGCGGCTCCGAACGTCGCAGCCATCGCGACCAGCGCAAACGCCGCGGGTGACACGTGCAGCGAGGGAAACAGATGCTCGAAGCCATGGCCGAGCGCCGCGCCCATAGTCGCGCCGATCAAAAACATCGGTGCCAACGTGCCTCCGGATGTCTGCGATCCCAGCGAGATCCACCACGACATCAGCTTGGCGACAAACAGCACGGCCAGAGCCGTGAAGGTGAATCGCCCGTTGAGCGTGTCGCTGATCGCCGAGTAGCCCATCGACAATGTCCGAGGTTCGACTAGCCCGATCAGCGAAAAGCACAGAGCGCCGATTACCGGCCACCAGAAGATGTTCACCGGCAATTTGCGAAATCCGGCCTCCATCGCGAACAGGCCCTTGTTGAGCAACACTGCCATAACCCCGGAGATCAGTCCGACGACGGCGAATAGCGGCAGATGCGTCAATCCGACGTGCAGCTTGGCGGTTACCGCGAAGAGCGGGGTAGACTCGAAGGCGACGATGTGAATCGCGGCGGCAATGCTGCAGGCGATCATAAGCGGCACGATCGTGCGCAGCGAGCGTTCGAAAAGAACCAGCTCGATGGCCAGGATCACCGAAGCGACGGGGGCATTGAACGTGGCCGACATGCCCGCCGCCGCACCTGTCGCGAGCATGATCTTACGTTCGGCTGGGGAGACAGGCAGCAATTGGCCGATCAGTGAGCCGATCGACCCGCCAGTTACGATGATCGGTCCCTCGGCGCCGAACGGGCCCCCGGTGCCGATAGTTATTGCCGCGGACAGCGGCTTGGCGATTGCAGCACGCGGACGGATCTTACTATCGCGGAATAGGATCGCCTCGAGCGACTCAGGGATGCCGTGACCGCGAATGACCGGAGCCCACATCGCTAACAGCGACACGATCAACGCACCGGCGATCGCAGTCAGTACGATCCAGCCGCTGGGGTGATAGCCTCGGAGGCTCGGCAGCGAGGTGCTAACATCGTGCAGCAGCGTCAGGTGTGTGATCAGACCGATCAGCTTGAACAAGCCGACCGCAGCACCACCGCCGACAAGGCCGAGCAGAACCGCCACTGCCGAGAGCAACCACATCCGCGATGCAGTCGTCCCACCGCTAACCTTCGCATTTAGCTGTGGGAGCACCCGGCGTACCAGACGCTTTACCACTAACACGAGCGTGGCTTCTATTGCAGCCACGGCCCTCTCGTTGTCAAACTTATAAAGTCCTAGTTAGTTTGAATTGAATCACGTAGATATTGTGACCTATCTCTATTGTAATACAACGAGCGGATGGCCGGTATCGAAATCCGTGGCCGCTGGCGCTGCGCACCCAATTGCGCAAATTCGAGCGATGGAGCGCCGTCTCGGCAACTTTGCAGCCGTTTCATGCATTCAATCTTTGGAGGAGGTTTTGAATGGCACTCGATCCTCAAGAGGTCCGGCGAGCACGGGATTATCTGGATAAAACGGAAACCGGTGTAAGAGACGCCGTGCTGGGGATGTCGGATGCGCAATGGAAGTTCAAGCCGGCGCCCGGCCGGTGGTGTGCTGCGGAGATTGTGGAGCATCTCGCAATCGTTGCGGCCGGCGCCGAGCAACAGTTAAACAAAATGGCTGATGCTCCTGCGGCGCCTTCAGGTCGCGATACAAAAGCCATCGATGCGCACATCCTAAAAGCAGTGCCGGATCGATCCGCGAGGCTTCAGGCGCCCGATGCGATTTTGCCAACCGGTCGCTGGACTCCCCGTGAATCGCAGGAAGAGCTTTTTGCGCACTGCCGTCATCTGCGCTCTCGGCTGGAATCGGCAGATCACTTGCGCGAGCATGTCGTACCTAATGTGTTCCTGGGTCCATTGGACGGCTATCAATGGATTCTCCTGGTTGCTGCGCATAACGCTAGACACACCAAACAAATCCTGGAACTAAAGAGCGACCCGAACTTTCCGGCAGCTTGAGAAATCCAGCGGAGGGATTTTTATCTTATAGCTAATGCTAAAGATGATGTATATGTATAAGTCTCCTTTCAGTTAGCTTACGAACATTCCCAGAATGGCTCGAATTGCACGACTATTGAGGGTCCTTGCTGCGGCATCGCACCTTTGATCCAGGTCACGCTGCAGTTGATCGCTATTTGTAAGCGTCTTGTGAACCTTTCGATAATGTGTAAAGCAGGGTTTTGGGGTGGAACTCCGACCAGGCAAACCAGAATTCCGGCTCGAGAATGAGTCTTTTCAGTCGGGTTCCTTTCAGACGCCCCGATAGGCAAACACCATATGCGCTCCATGTTGAATGCGTTTCGAGATCGATAAGCTGATCAGCCTGCGCATCGCCAGCCCGGAATTTCAGCCTTTTGCCGCTGGCCTTCGCGATAAATGCAGTAGTGGTATCCGAAGCCGGCTGATGCACAATCAGCACGGGAGTTCTCCCTATGGTGTCGTTAACCACATGCACCCGCTGTAAACCCGACATGGGGTAAGCTTTCACCTCACCGCCCGTCTCCAGTCCTACGATCGTGTCCCTCGGCTTCAGCCGGGTGTCGTGGCCGAAAGCGCCGTTGGGCGCCGGCCCTGCCATGCCCAACACTCCCTGGCGGAGTATTTGGTTCTCGGATTCCAACCGCTCTGCGTATCCCGGAAGAGGCCTCAGCACCAATGTGTTCGGGTGCTGCTTGCGCCATCCACTCCAGGTTGTCAGCAGAAATGGATAGATCTTCAGGTGGGTGCCCTTGAGCGGCCCTGAGATGGCTTCGAGTGTCGATTGCTGCCAGCGGCTGCCTGTTTTCCGATCCTTGAAAACTTCGTTTCCGCCAACTAAGCCGACCGTGTCGAATACGAGAGTCTTCCCTCCTGCTGCGGCCCTAAACACGAGGGCCGTATTGCAGTACGATCACCAAGTGACCGCGATGGGTCCGTCCGGCATCTGGTCTTGCACAACACCATGCTGCGCCAGAATCGCCGCCGGATAAGCCTTGGCGGTTTCGCCATTGGTCACGCCGATCAAAAGATCGTTTGGATGTAGGAAAGTGGCTTGCGATGCTGAGACGAACTGCGGATGATCGATGCTCGCATACGGCAGGTCGAATTGCTTGCTTCCTGCTACCAAGTGCGGAGCGAAAGCAATGGCGATTGCAGCCGTACTTAGAGTCATTAACCGGATGAGCTTGCCGGTCTTACTCGGCGGCCTGGAATCGTCCTGTAAGCCATCTTTCACCTGTTTGCTTTCCCTTTTCGCTTCTGTCCGAATTACTGCTCAAAACCACAAGGCAGCAAATATTTCAGATCAGAAGTGCTCTCCGCATCTTCCTTAAGTTTACAGCGGTGCCCGAGCAGAATGCGTTTGCTGACGCCATTGTATTGGAGAAATCCTGGCGCTGCGGCTACTTCGCCGGCCTGAGCGGCCGCATTTCGACCCGGCTCACTAGCGTGCGCCCTTGCATTTCGAGAATCGCTGTGACCATCTGTGCGATATCCCCGGGATGGATCTTCCACTCAGACCCCGCCGATGCGCCAAAGAGTTCCGTATCGATGCTTCCGGGCAGAATCGTACACACCCCGATGTTCTCCTGACGGCAATCGAGCATCATAGCTTCACTGAGGCCGTTGAGCCCGAATTTCGATGCACAGTAAGCCGCTCCGCCGGTAACGCCCGTCTTTCCAAGCAAGCTGCCGATATTGACGATGAATCCGCCGCCGCGCTTTCGAAACCGCACGATCGCTTCCTGGCAGCAATAAAAGACACCGCTCAAATTTGTTGCAAGTGTCTGCTGCCACTGTTCGGATTTCAAATCGGCGGTATGCCTGAGTATGGCGATGCCGGCATTATTCACAAGAATATCGAGGCCTCCCAACTGCCGATCTACAAAATCGAATAGACGCTGCACGCTCTCCAGGCTCGAAATATCGGCCTCGGTGCCGCAGACTTTTCCGCCCGTACTCGATATTGAGCCGACCGCGCTTTGAACTGTCGCTGCGGATCTGCCGCAGATTGCGACGGCGGCGCCTTCGCGGACCAGACGCTCCGCAATCGCACGGCCCACGCCGCGCGTCCCGCCGGTGATGAGCGCTGTTCGTCCCTTCAGAATCACGGCAGCACTCGTTGGACTTGCGATGCCAACTCCCGAAACGGCATTTTCCCGGGATGATAGAGCGATACCGCGCCTGAGCTGCCGATCACCACCAGCGTGGGCGTTGTACTTACTCCATAAACATTAAAGTTCCGCTCGCTGATAGGAACAGGCATGCCCGGAAGCGATGAGTAGTACCGGCCGTTGAGAACCATTTCAATATGTGAAGTCTCCTGCCGCGGCGGTGCTGGCTTTCGGCGGTGCTCGTCAAGATAACCATAGCGGCGGGTCGGTCCGATCAGCGCCAGATCGTCGCCTTCGAACTTTCTCACAATACGTGCCAGAACTCGCGTCTGGTCGCGTGAATCCTCGCAGTAATGAGCCCAAAAGAAGAGCAGTACCGGCCGGCCGTGCAGCTCTGCTAAAGATGAAGGCTTGGGCCCAAGCCATTCCGGGATCTCCAATTCCGGCGCCGGCTGGCCTTCTAATTCAAGCAGATTGACGTTCTTTCGGATTCGCGTGCCGATGGAGGTGAGGCCGTATTCGGCGAGTTCTTGCTTCAAGAAGCGAACCGCGTCTTGATAGCGTCCTTCCCGCTCCTTTGTTTGTGCAATTACCTCAATGGACGCTCCTAAAGCCGAAGCCAAGGACGGTTCCGAATCGAGATCCAATGTATCCAGCAGTTTTGCGGCTGAGCGATATGCCGTCTGGGCATAATCCGCGGCCTGGTCGAATCCTTGTGCCGCAAAACAGCCGCGCGCTAGCCAGGATAGCGCCTCGAGACCCTCCGGAGTAATGCCGTTGGAATCTTGATAATCACGAAGTTGGCGATCGCCGTGAGCAAGATTCCCCTCTGCGATTGCAGCTCGGATGCTAGCGACGATGCTTTCAGATTTCTCCATTCCCTTCTCTCAGTATGATCGCCGGCCATCGGGACCAAAAAATCCGGTCTGATCGGTTCTCCGTCCTATCGCGGGTGCGAATGACGGTCTTCAACTCTGCGGCTGCCGTGACGGCGGGACTGCTGTACATGACGAAAAAACCGTTGCATGAAGGGAATCGCAATTCTAAGCTGTCAATAGACGGTTGAAGCAACGGCTTGGTACCGCTATTAGTATCCATGAAAAGCTGCGATGGCCAATACCGGCTCCATGGCGTGATGCGCCTGGACCGACGTGGCAATTGGTTGCGGGCATGCTGCGCAACAGGAAGAATTTTCAGGGCACACCGGCGAAGCGGCCCAACCAACAGCGCCTTCCGTTTGTCGATCGATCATCGCACCGGCGGAGCTGCGGCAACACAGGATCAACAAGCAAACGATGATGCGCCCCTCTCAGGCTCCGATAGCCAAATCGAAAAATCGACCGCACTCGTCCGCGAGGCGGCTCCCGTGCGGAACGGCTGCAACTCTACCACTGATTCGCGTAATCAGGTGAGTACGGATAACCCGGCATTCCGAGCTTCAAAATCTTCGAGGCCGCCATGGGACCCGCAGCGAAAGACAGAAAAGGAAGGGCGGCATCCACCCGTGGGCCACGCAGCCGGCGGACCGCATTGTCAGTTTGCGCAGACACTTACCGGACGGAATTCGTCCGGAGGAAAAGGCAACAGGAGCAGGAGTCGACGAGCGGGATGTGTCTTATCACCGACGCCTCCCAGTTCGCGCCGGTGGTGCCGTAGATCTGGAGCGGCGGCGCCGATTGCTCGATGGTGCGGCGCACATCCCGTTCATTGGCTATTGAAATCAGGATATCCGGCACTCCTGCGGTCCGTGTATACCATAAGTCGGATTCGCCGAGCGCGACGGGTTCGGCCGTCACGCTGCGGATTCCCACCGAACGCAGGGAAGTTTCAGCAGCATGGACCTTCTTGCGCCCGGCCTCGCCATCGGCCGCCGAGAAGATCGGCGAACGATCGAGATTATGGGTTTTGATCTCGTCCATATCGAAGAGGGTCGGGGAGAACCGCTTCGTCGCCAAACTCGGGAAATAAAGGATTGCCGTGCCTACGGAACCGAGGCCCACGGTCCAGATATTCCCCAGATCAGATGTCGAATCGAAGACCGGAAAGCGCTCAGAGGCAACAGGTTCACCTCGCCAGGTGAGCCGTTGAAGAGAAAGGGCCCACCCATTGGTGCCATCGGGCGGCCGAAGAGACGGGCGATGGCGAGGAGGACCGCGAGCGCCGGGCGGATGGGATTAAGGTCATCGCTGTCGACCAAGTGTGATGCGCCCGGCCCTATATACGCATTCCACCCGGAACCATGCACGGTTGCGTCGCCGGGCTCGACTCCAAGGGTGAGCGCGTAATCGGAATCGCGCTTGCCTGACGCTAAATTTCCCGGCTGGGTCGGCCGCGAAGGCCACATTGAGCAGATGCTGGCCCAGTTTAAATCCCGCGGACCGGCCAAACAGTGCGACGCAAAAATTATAACCCATTGAAAAACAAAGCGAACTCGACCGCTGAAAGCGCGCCGCTTCGCGCAGCTAGTCGCAAAGATAGGGACAAAAATAGGCACAAGAGACCGCTAATCAAAACCTGCCTTGGGTGCAGTTCGGCCCTATTGATCCGCCTGCTCATTCAGAGTCCTAACATTGTGGACCGGCAACCGGCTGTCCACGGCTTTGACGGCGTGCAGAATGGCGCGCACAGTTTGATGAGGATCGATTGCGGTGCGGATCTCAAATGCCGCTCGGCCCTCCGGCTCTTGGTACAGCGGCAGATAGATCATCGGCTCCGGTGGCTTCCGTGGCTTCCGGAGATCGCTGCTCTTTGCATCCCTCGTTACGCCGACAATGGTTCGCCAGTCTGGATCCCAACCCGGCGCGCTTACGTGCCGTCCGATAGGATTTGCATTGGGGAAGTACTCGCACGCCATGGTTTTGTTGATCAGGAAAAAACTTGCTGAGCGGACTCCGGGAATTCTGTCGATTCGGCGAAGCAAGCGCTTGTAGCGCGGAATGAACTCAATCGAAGTCGAATCGGCCGGTCCGCGCAACGTTTTTTTAGATAACCTGAAACTATTGCGATAGAGTTTCGCCTGCACACTTTTCCGTGGCGGCTGAATCTGAGGGAAAGAGCAGCTACTCAGATGCTCTCCACGCTATGTTTCCTTTCAACACCGAGTTGTTTGTCTTCACCCTCGCTCTGATTGGCACGGTCATTACGATATCGGCTCTGTTGTCGGGATTGGTCGATCGCAGCGGATTTCCGCAAGTCGCGGTGTTCCTCGCCCTAGGAGCAATCATCGGGCCGTTCGGGCTGAACCTGGCAGATGTAAATGCGCACTCGCCCATTCTGCGTGTGGTCGGAACGCTGAGCCTGGTGTTGGTGCTGTTTACGGATGCGGTTTCTTTGAACCTCAACGAAGTCCGGCGGCAAAAGCGGCTGTCTCTTTTGGTGCTGGGTCCCGGAACTTTCTTGTCCGCGCTGCTGATTGCGTTCATCTCCTGGGGGCTGCTCGGGCTATCGGCGCCCGCGGCGCTGGTTCTTGGCGCGGCGCTAGCATCGACCGATCCGGTCCTGCTGCGCGGCGTGCTGAGAAAGCCCGGATTGGACCGGCACGTCCGTCAGGCACTCCGGCTGGAGGGAGGAATGAACGATGCCGTGCTGCTTCCGCTGGTTTTGGTGGGAATGGCGTGGCTTCGGCACGGGCGGTCGCCGGGAGCGACGGAGTGGGCGCATCTCGGCATGAACATTCTGATCTTGAGTCCGGCGGCCGGGGCGGTTGTAGCTCTCGCGGGAATCGGGATGCTGGCGCTGGTTCGCAGGCGAATCGGCGTGCGGCGCGATTATGAGTCGATCTACTCTCTGGGACTGGCGTTTGCCGCATACGCTGCGGCTGAATCCACGCACGGCAGCGGCTTTCTGGCAGCGTTCGCGGCGGGCTTGACGATTTCAGCGCTGGACGTCGATCTTTGCGACTGCTTTTTGGAATACGGCCAGACCACCGCGGAAATGGCGCTGATGTTCTCGTTCGTGCTGTTCGGGGTATCGGTAATCTGGCACGGATTGGGCATTCTCGCACTTACAACGCTGCTCTTCATCGGGGCGGTTTTCGCGTCGCGTTTCGCGGCCTTTATTCCCGCGCTCTTGCCGACTGAATTGTCGTGGGCGAATCGCCTCCGTGTGGCTTGGTTTGGGCCGCGAGGTCTTAGCTCACTGCTGCTGATTCTGCTCCCCGTGTTTGCCGGGCTGCCGCAAAGCGGTTACCTGCTGACAATATGCTGTCTGGTGGTGTTATTTTCCGTTCTGCTGCACGGCCTCTCGCCTAACTTTTTTATTAAGTCTCCGCCAGACGCCGGCGCGCCAGATCTTCGGGAAACGGCGGTTCGTCCGGCAAGTCTGCGGATTGCAGATGAGATCGGCGGCCTGAATAGCGATCTTCTCGAAGGGAAAGATCCCGAAAAGATCTCCGTCGAGGAAGTGAAGGCGCTGGAAGCGGACGCGATTCCCGTTTTTATCGCCGATGCGCGCAAAGAGAAGTCGTTCAGGGAAAGCGACGAGAATATTCCGGGAGCGGTTCGCGTGGACCCGGAGCAGAGTGTCCGCAGCGCCTCTCAGCTTGGAATCCCAAAGACGGCGATTATGGCCGTCCTGTGTACTTGACTGAACGAAGAAACAAGCGCCCGTGTGGCGCGAGAACTTCGCAAGGCTGGATGGGAAAAGGCCCGCGCGCTGCGGGGAGGCTGGGATGCGTGGATCGCGGCGGGTATGCCGGTCGAGCCCCGATTGACCTGACCTAAATTCGTGAGATACTACTCCAGCCGTCTCCTTCAACTATGAACCGAAGGAAATTGATCGCAGACCTGAGTCATTCGACGTGGGCCGATCCACTCTTCACTGGGTCGCTGAGCGCGTTTGCGGCTGATTGAATAGCTGCAACCGCGCCAGAACCACTTGCGTGACCGATTCTTCCGCGCTGGGCAGAAGCTTATAGGGGACAATTTCGTGTGGCTTTTGGGCAAGCGCATGTTCTAAACCGTTCCGCCATGCGACCCGCAGTTCGGTGTTGATGTGAATGATATTGATTCCGGCCGTAATGGCTTTCTGAAGGTCAGCGTCTTCTGTCCCAGAGCCGCCGTGCAAGGTTAAGAAGCTCTTAGAAACACTCTTAATCTCGCGGATTCGCGTGACGTCGAGCCGCTTCCTGGTACCTCCGTGCAACATGGTCTGCAGCATGCCATGCATATTGCCGACTGCCGGAGCAAGGATATCGACCCGGGTGCTTTCTACAAACTGTCTTGCTTCCTCCGGAGTGGTGAGATCCTTCGAGCGATCGGGCGCCGTTTCGTGAATTTCGGAGCCTGTTCCGATGTCTCCAATCTCCCCTTCTACGAGGATCGCCGGATTGATTGATTTCAGCGTTTCCACTGCCTGTTTCGTTTGCTTGACGTTTTCACCGAACGGCAACGCCGATAAATCGAAGACAATAGAATCGAAACCGGCCTTGGCTGCCGCAATTGCACTGTCCAGCGAATGCGTATGATCTGCATTGAGGAACATTGGAAAATGCTGCTCCTCGCGTATGCTCTTGACCAGGGCCGCGACTTGAGCAACACCCAAAAACCTGCGCTCACCTTCCGAGGCGCCAACGATTACTGGTACTTTCAATTCCTGAGCGGCCCTAAAGACAGATGACGGGGGTGAATGAATTCCGCCGATTGGCTGCCGAAGAGAATCCAATGGTCCAAATGACACTGCCGAAGGTGGTGGAAACCATCTTTCAGTTGCAGCAAGGGCTGGGAGCACCTGTTGCGGGAAGCCGAACACCGCAACGAGCACGAAGCACGTAATCCTACCCAAGTCGCGCATCACGGTCGCCGAAAGAGTGCAAGGGGCCTTTTCATTCCCGCGTAGCCAAATCGAGGAAGCGCCCCGATGCTGCTCCCCTACGGAACGGCTGCAAGTCAATACGCGAGATGGCAATGATCTATTAGTTCCGCAGATGGGCCAAAGCCGTACACGCCTGCCGTTTGGTTGCGGAACTGGCGTCATGCCCACTGATTCGCCCGATCAGACGCCCGCGCTGGCGAGTCCGGGGTCCGTACCGCTTGGGGCGGAATCGCTGAGAGATTGTGTGCCTAATGTGTGCCTCGTCCACAAGCCGGTCCGCACTGCATTGTGGTCACGGTCAGCAGCTTGGGGAATTGGGCAATCGTTTGTTCTTAATAACATAGTGCGCGGCGTTGATTCGGGACATCAAAAACGCGGGTAAAACATAAGCCCATTTTCGAAGCTATCTTAGTGGAGGGTGTAAGAAAATGAGACACTCGAACCCCTGCATGGCGGCCAGCATTTGGCAATCCAGTATGAATCGATTGCAATTGAAGTTTTGCGGAACGGCGGCTACACTTGTCTGCATCTCCTGGTGGAGGTGACCCCGCGTGGGCGCAAAAAAGCGCCCCATCCCACCCCTGTGCGTTTTGGCAACCGCGCCGTCGTTGATCATGATCTTGTCGACCGGAACTACGGCGCTTTCGAGGGGAAGACGACCGCCGAGATTCGCAAGCAGCTGCCCGGTTGGGAGCTTTCTCGCGATGGCTGCCCGGTGGCGAGTCGCCTGCGCAAATCGGCGAACGGGCGGACCGGATGTGAGCAGGCTACCCGCTATTGAGGGAAATGCCCTCGTGTTTTCCAGCGGTCATTTTATCCTGAATTCCGAAATTAGAGATTGAACGCATCGGCGAAGCCGGGACCGGGATCAAGTCACGAGAGCGGAATCTAACTTCGGAGAAGTTGGAATTTGCCAGCGTAAGATGCTATCCAGCAAAGAGTGCCTGGTTTTCAAGCCGCCCCAACTTTGCGATAGATGGAGGACCAAACGGCGCCGTGCGCTGCCGAGAATGGCGCCGCAGGTCAGAACCTGGGTGCGAACAGTGACCGGTTCGCGATAGCGGGGCAAACCGGTGGCGACCTGGAACTCGGCAAGCAAGTTGAACCGCGTCGTGAGGAAGCAAGCCGATTACAGCTTCGGCCCTATGATTTGCGGTAGCAAACCGGCAAGTACCGCCAGATGCGGCTGTTTGTGACGCTTGAATACTAAGCATGCAAACTCGGCGTATCGGTCCGAATCAGTAGGAGCCGAAGAATTCGGCTCCTGCTGGCGAATTCATGGCCAATTCCAGCTCGCGCCGGTCCCATGAATTCGCCCTCGCGAGGCGCGTTCATCCCATTAGGTGATCCATCTGCATCGCAGAAATCTCTTGCATGTGTTTAACGGGAAGGTTTCTCCTAATGCTCATTCAGCAGCATCTCGATAAGCCTGACCGCCTGTTTCGCCTGCAAAGTACTTCCTCTCGCACTGTAATGGACATTCCCATTATGCAGATTGTCATGACGGCTCATAAGACCATGTTGATCATCCAGCGGGATATGAAATCGTCGCATGACCGAGAGCGCCGCAGCATTTCTCTTATCGATCCGCGCGTTTGTTGCCCCGCTTGAATCCCTAGCATGCACCGGGGTTGTGCTGGCCCAAAGCAGCTTGGCGCTGGGCGCCTCCGCCCGAAGCGTCTCTACCAGCCCGGGAAGGCCCGCGGCATAGGCTGAGTCCGTGTACCCCCACCCATGCATGCCGTTGTTAAAGTGAATTACGGCGAAGCGCAGATGCATCATTGCGAAATAATTTCTGATCTGAGAACTCAGGCGAGGATCTCCGGATGCTGCCGAGGTAGCAAACAGATAACAATTCGCTCGGCCATTAAGGAGTTTCGCGACCTTCGGATAGTATGCGCGGGTAATGGAGTCGCCTAGCAGCAGCACATTTGGCAGGGAGGACTCGGAATTTTCCGGCTGCTGGGCCCATGTCCATTCGATCCTCTCCAGGATGCTCTTCCGAGTGGTGTTTTGCTGTGCTTGGGCAAGCCCCAGGGAAATAGCACCTGTACAGAGTACCCCCATCGCCAATCGCAGGCCCGTAGCAATTCTCATGTCTTCCACCTCCGAGGTTAGGAAGGTAGCATCCTCCTAGCTGGAAATCTTGGCGTTTTGAAATGCCGTGATGACATGCTGCCGGTCTGCGCTATCCACCTCAAGGTATCTGCGCTCCCCAATTGGCAGCTTTGCCGGATTGCTTCCCTGGTGGATTGAAAGCGGTTTCCGGAGCTCACGCATCAGGGTTAGCCGCTTTACGGATAAGGGCAGATAGAGAAAGCCATCCCCAGACGTATGCCAAAAGGCAACCCAGACCTTCCCCTGGCGTTCAAAGAGGAACGCGCGCCCGGGAGCATTGGCCCCGGCGACATTCTCAATCTGATCGCAGGCGACAAGCTCGAATTTTCCATTCTCATCGATCAAAAGCGTGTATTCCTGGTCCAGGTTCCGGAGTGCTACCTTCTGCTCTCGCGTCAACCACTTTCGCGCCCGAACCTCTTCCCAGCGCCGGATAGTCTCGAGGTTGTCGGGCGTCCGTGGATGAGCTTCGAGGGCAACCACCAGTTCGCCGGAACCTTGGGAGAGCGAAATGGGACAATCCCAAGCAGCAGCACGGCTGGTCGCATATTCCAGCATGTCCGGCTGGGTGCCGATAGTTTTCTCGCTCGGAGCCCAGTACCCGAGCCAACCGAAGTTGATTGCGGTGAAGTCCTTAGCCATCCGCTGGATTTCTGGAGCGGGATAGGCGCGGATCGCGGCCTTTACCTCCTCCGGCTTGGCAATATCGAAGGCATTGCCCCTCGTGATTGTGTGCCAGCTAAAGTGCGCCTTGCATGAGCCTTCGGCGAGGAGGGGCTTTGGAGCGAGCGGGTCTTGAATGCGGCCCTGCGCCAGGGGGATCGTATACCAATAGGGGCGCGGGACCTGCTCGGCTCCGTCAAAATAGAGAAACTCAAAGCCAGCCTGTTCGTAAAACTGCTTGATCCGCTCGGCGACCTCCGCCTGGATGCTCGTATTCTGCGTGAACCGCGCAAACAGCCAGGATGGGCTCCCCCCTCCGTACATATCCAGCAACCCGACACGCGAGCCCATTTCATGGGCGGCGGCCTGAGTTCCTAGCGCGCCGCGGCGGCATCCTTCAAAGCGGTAGGGTGGAGCGGTCGTGTATTTTCCGTAAGAGAGCAGTTCGTTCTGAATGCGGAGGATTCGCTTCCCTTCGTCCATCGTCGCGAGCCAGGGATTTTCTTCAATGGGAATGGTCGCGGCGGACGGGTCCACATCTCCGGCTAAAGTATAGCTTTCAATCAGCGCCAACCGCGGGTCGGGCTTCGGGGTGACGTAGGCATCCTCTTCATGTGCCATGGTGTAGAGAATGTGCAGTCCCGGCAGCATTCCCGCTTTAGCGATCTTCCCGACCACCTCGCGCAGATCGTCCATTCCGTTCGGGTAGTCCGCATTCCAGGAAAAATGCCCTACGGTTCTTGAAAATGCAAGACAGTAGATCATAAACTGGCGAAAACCGCCTTGCTTGGCATACTCGATCTGCCGGTCGACATCCTTCGGCGTAATGGTGAATGCCTGGTAATAGGAGAACCTATAATCTTTCACGCGACGGCTCTGGACGCCCTTGGGCAGGTGGAAGTCCTGTTCCACTTCGGCGATGCGGTCAAGCAGATGCGGTGTTGCAGTGGTAATCAGCGCCGCGCCTAAATTCTTCAGCTTCACCTGCCGCACTGAACCGGCATGAAACAGATAGTGACCGGAGCAGGGCGTTGCGTCGATCTGAGTCTCCGGATCCGTCGCTAAGACGTTCACCGCAACATCGTCGTCCCACATCACGTTCAGCCAGTCGCCAAAGTTCTTACGCGGGCGAACCGGCAATTGCAAAAAGATCGTCTCGTCCAGGGGGAAGGCGTGCTTAGGTC
>DASVGP010000053.1:0-9004 GCA_036379475.1 Bryobacteraceae bacterium
ACCCCCAGCTCCGCGCCGCCTGAGAGCGATGACCACAACCTAAATTCTTCCATTCTTATCCGTCGGAATCGCGGTGGGAACTTCCACCAAAAAGAAAGCGTAATCTCCGGAGAGGGCGTATTTATGTATTGCAGTTCCTGCGGGATCGAAATAGCCGACAGCAACCGGTATTGTCCGCAATGCGGAGCGTCGACGGGAACGGCCGGATTCACGCCCCGCGCCGGCCAGCCGCCGAAACCTCTGAGCCGGCCGCGCGAGGATCGGAAAATTGCGGGTGTCGGTGGTGGACTCGCGCGCTTTCTCGGCATAGATGTCACCCTGGTCCGAATTCTTTTTCTGGTTTTCACGATTTGGCCGCCCGGAGTCGGGCTGATCGTCTATTTGATTTGCTGGATTGTCATGCCGCAAGACCCGCTGCTTCTGCCGCCTGCGCGAAGCGCCCGAGCGCAAAACGCTACGGCCACGCGTTGATCCGAGGCCTCATTCATAGCGCAGCGCCGTCAGAGGATCGATGCGTGAGGCGCGCCGCGCCGGGAGCACTGCGGCAAGAAGACCGACACACGTCAGAACAAGAATCGCACTGGAAAAGATTGCCGGGCTGAAGAACGGCACGCCGTATAACGTGCTTTGAATCAGTCGGGCAGCCGCGAGGGCGAGCGGTAGGCCAATTGCGATTCCAACCCCGATGAGCAGCAGCGATTCGCGCAAAATCATCTCCAAAACCGCTTTCCGATCCGCTCCGAGCGCCATTCGAATGCCGATCTCATTCGTCCTTCGCGCGACCGCATAGGAGAGATTGCCATACAAGCCGATCGAGGCCAGCAGCAGCGCCAGCGCGCCGAAGAGCGTGCACAAATCGGCGAGCGTGTGCTCGTTCTGGAGATTTCGATCGAGCACTCTCCGTTGAGTTGTGACATGAATGAGCGGCAGTCGAGGATCCACCTCATGAACAGCGCTCCGAATCGCCGGGATGAATGCTTGCGGTTCGCGTGCGGTCCGAACTTCAAAGGCGAGAGATCCGAGAGTATCGATGTTGCCCACCGTGAAGGGAATATAGACGGCGGGGTCGAGTTTCCCGCGAAGCGATTCGTCCCGGGCATCTTGAACCACTCCCACGATTTGAAATGCTTCCGCCGGATCGGCGCGATCGGAAAAATTGAACCGATGACCCAGAGGGTTGAATTCTCCGTAGAAGTATTGAGCAAACGTCTTGTTGACAATTACAATCTTGCGCTGCCCGGCAATATCGCGCTTGCTCATGTCGCGGCCAAAGAGGAGCTTCATGCCCATAGTCTTCACAAAATTCGGGCCGACGCCGGTGTGAGGAACATACACGCCCTTGCCGGAATGAAGCGCTCCGCCGTCCGTGGTTACGGGAGCGTTAAAGCTCCACCCTCCCAAGAAAGCATAATTCAATTCCGTAGCACTGCGGACGCCGGGTACGGTTTGGATCTTTTGAAGAACCTGACCGTATAGCGCCGCAAGGTGCGCGCCGGAGTAGCCATCGCTGTGTCCATCGAGCGTAAAGAGCAGGAGGTTGTTTTCGTCGAAGCCCAAATTCTGGTTCTCTAGATCCGAGAGCGTGCGAAGAAACAGGCCGGCGCCGACCAGAAGCAGCAGCGAGAGCGCAATTTGTGCCGCAACCAAGGATTTCGTGCCGATGGAACGCCGGGAAAACGATGCAGCGCTCTCTTTGAGCGTGGTCGCAAGCTCGACGCGAGTTGCTTTCAGCGCGGGCGCCAAACCAAACAGAACACCGGTCAGAATCGAAACCGCAGCAGTGAAGGCGAGTACGGCATCGCCGGTATGAACGTTCACCGCCAGGGGTTGGGAACCGGCAAGAAGAGAAAACAACGCATGACCCGCCGCAGGAACGAACAGAAGCCCGAGCACACCCCCGGCGACGGCGAGCAAGATGCTCTCCGTCAAAAGCTGGCGAATCAAGCGCCCGCGCGAGGCTCCGGTGGCGAGCCGAATGCCGATCTCGCGCCGGCGGCCCGCTGCTCGCGACAGGAGCAAAGTGGCGACATTGGCGCAGGCGATCAGCAGGACCAGACCGACTGCCGCCATGAGAATGAAGAGCTGCTTGGAGTGCCACTGCTGCAGGAAGCCCATACCGCCGCTCGCGCTCCGGAGCTTAATATAGGGCAGATCGCCGGGATTGAAATGCTTGTGTAAGTTTGTGGTGATGACTCGGCGGAAATAAGTGGTGAGCGCGGCCTGCACTTGCCGGTCCGAAAGATCCGGCTTGCGGCGGACGAATATGTTTAGCCACCAGCTTGGTTTCTTGAAGGTGCCTTTGAAGCCCCAGGGAGAGAGCAGCGGGTCGTCCCGTAGCGGAAGCCAGACATCGGCCGGAGCCGCGCGGTTTAAGCCGGAGAACTCCGGCGCGGCGATTCCAATGACGGTGCTCGGGGCGTTGTTGATGAGCAGTGTCTTACCGAGCACCGCTGTACTGCGCCCGAATCTTCGCGACCAATATCCATAACTGAGGACGACAACGCGCGGAGCCGAAGGAGAAATGTCTGTCTTCGCGATCAGCCGGCCGATCACGGGTGAAAGGCCAAGCGCGTGAAAGTAAGTGCCCGTGACTAACTCGCCGGAAGCCATTCCCGGCCGTCCATCTACGACGACATCGGCGTTTTCCCGATTGACCCCCAAGGGCGTATAGCCCAAAATTCCTGAAAGCCCCAAACGGCTCAATAGCTGTCTGTTGTGGGATGCCTGCTCGAAAATCAGATACGGGAGGGAAAGGCCGTAACCGACCGCACCGGAGCGCACCCCTTTGGGAAGCGGTTTATTGCTGTCCCAATCAAGCAGAAGCAACTGCTGGGGGTTCTCCACCGGTAGCGAATTCAGTAATACGGCGTTCACTACGCTGAAAATCGCGGTGTTGGCGCCGATGCCGAGCGCAAGGCAGCAGACGATAACCGCGGTAAATGCTTTGTTGTGGCGCATGCTGCGGAGCGCATAGCGCAGATCGGCTTTCAGTTCGTCGAAGAGGCGGACGCCGAGCGACTCACGGCACTCTTCTTTGTATTTCTCCAAACTGCCGAATTCGACGCGGGCTTGGCGATTGGCTTCTTGCGGCGAAAGGCCGGAATGCATCAGGTGCTCCGCGCGAGCCTGTAGATGAGATTGAAGCTCTTCGGCCATTTCGGCCTCGACAGTCTTGCGGTGAAAGAGGGCGCGGAAGAGGGCTGAAGCCCCAAGCGGGCTAAAGCCCGCCCCCCGGGAGCATTTCATAGTTCCTCCGGGATCGCGCCGAGTACTGCGGCCATGGCTGCCGCCAGGCGATTCCAGCCCGCCGCTTCCTGCCGCAATCGCTTGCGGCCGGACGCAGTGAGTTCGTAGTACTTCGCGCGGCGGTTGTTTTCCGACGTGCCCCACTCGGTAGAAAGCAAGCCCTGCCGCTCCAAACGGAACAAAGCCGGATAGAGCGCACCCTGCTCGACCTGCAAAGCGCCGGAAGAGATCTGCTGGATGCGCAACAGAACGCCATAGCCGTGCAGCCGGCCGAGCGAAACTGCCTTGAGGATGAGCAATTCGAGAGTGCCGGGGAGAAGCTCCGCCTGTTCCGCCATTTGGACTCCTAAACCATTTAGGAGTATACACGAGTTTTTCAAGGAGCCTCTTGACATACGAAGACGTTACTAGTAATCTCTTCCTAGATGCTTGACGACCTCCCCAGACCCACCGACGCGGAACTCGAAATCCTGACTGTCCTTTGGAGCATCGGGCCGGCTTCGGTGCGCGATGTTTATAACGTGATCGTCCGGCGGCGTCCGGCGCAATACAGCACGGTTCTCAAGTTCATGCAGATCATGAACGAAAAGGGATTGGTGCGGCGCGACGAAGCCCAGCGCGCACACATCTACCGGCCCGCCAAGCCGCGCGAATGGACCCGGCAACAGCTCGCCGGAGACCTGCTGGACCGCGCCTTCAGCGGTTCTGCCAAGGAGTTCCTTCTCGGCGCGCTGTCGGCGCGGAGGGCCAGCAAAAAGGAATTATCCGAACTGCGCGAGATCCTGGACGAATATCAGGCGGCAAGGAAATGAGCGCTCTCCAATATTTGGCCGGTAGTCCGCTCGCGAGCGCAGTCGGCTGGACGCTGCTTCATTCGCTGTGGGAGGGCGCGGTCATATCCGCCGTGCTCGCCGCGGTGCTGCTGGTCTTGCGCTCGCCGCGCCTCCGTTGCGCCGCCGCCTGCCTTGCCTTACTCGTGCTGCTCGGCGGTTTCGCTTTCACGTTGATCCATCTGGCCGTTACTGGTTTCGGGAACAACCGCTTGCTCACGCGCGCGGCTCAGTTCAGCGCCTCTGCGGGGAATATCGGAGCTGCCGTGATCACCTCTCGCCATTGGGCTCCGGACTTTTCATTAATCGCTCCCTGGCTGGCTCCATTCTGGTTCGCAGGCGTATTGCTTTTCTGTGCGAGGTATCTGGCGGGCTGTTTATCGCTACGCCGGTTGCGGCGGAGAGGCGTGTGCCAGCCATCCGTCCGATGGCAGCAGGAACTCGGCCGCTTAAGCGCCCGGCTGCATCTCTCCCGCCCGGTTCTGTTGCTGGAATCTGCTCTGGCGGATGCGCCGGTTGTTCTCGGCCATCTGCGGCCGTTGATTTTGGTGCCTGCCGGTCTGCTCGCCGGGCTGCCGCCGCAACAGATCGAAGCGATCCTGCTGCACGAGCTGGCACACATCCGCCGCCACGATTACCTGGTGAACCTGTTGCAGCGATTCGCGGAATGCCTGCTGTTTTATCACCCGGCGGCCTGGTGGATTTCGCGCGTCATTGGCGCCGAGCGGGAAAACTGCTGTGACGATCTCGCTGTCTCGCTTTCCGGCGATGCGCACCAGTACGCATCCGCGCTCGCCGCACTCGAACAAAACCGTTGCTCCGGCCGAGAACCGGCCGTCGCTGCTACAGGAGGAAGTCTCGTAAAACGCATCCGTCGTCTGCTTAAACCCCAAGCGAGGAATGGCCCTTGGGCGCCGCTCGGCGCAGCCATGATTCTCATAGCGACTGCCGCAATCTCTTTTGGTGCCTGGCAAGCCAACGCAGGCGCAATTCCAAACATATACGCCAAATGGCTGAATCAGGACGTGGCCTACATCATCACCGCCCAGGAGCGCGCGGCTTTCCAAAAGCTCACCACCGATGAAGAACGAAATCAGTTCATCCGGCAATTTTGGCAGCACCGCAACCCGCCGGGCGCGCCTGAAGGTACGTTCAAAAAAGAGCATTATCGCCGCCGCGCATTCGCGAACAAGCATTTCGCATCAAGCGAGCCGGGATGGAAGACCGATCGCGGCCACATATATATCGTCTACGGTCCGCCGGATGAGATCGAAAGTCATCCGCGCACCGCGCAGCATCCCCACGTGATCCAGGTTTGGATCTACCGCCGCGTGAAAGTCCTTGGCGACAATGGGTTTTTTACATTTATAGACTTCGATGGTTCGGCCAATCCCGACGGGGAGCCCTTCGCGGGAGGCGATTATCGCCTGGCGCCGTCCCCTCAAGGTGAGAGGATTTTGCTTCCCAAATAAGTATCCGGACTGGCGTAAATGGCTTCCGAGCACCTATCATTGAAGGATGAAATGGCGCCGCATCCTGATCGGCATTATCATCGCGATAGTCGCGATTATTATCGCGCTCGTTATTGCCGTTAGCCTTGTCAATGTCAATCGCTTCCGGCCGCAAATTCAGGCGGAGTTGGAGGCCAAGCTGAACCGGCCTGTTTCCCTGGGACGGATGCACCTGCACATCTTCCCGCTCTCGATCAAGGTGGACGGCATCACGATCGGCGAGCCTAAAGGCTTCCCTGCAACACCTCCGTTCGTCCAGGCCAAAGAGGTTTCGGCCAGCGCCGGCTTCTTCTCGATTCTGGAGGGCAACCCGGTGATCCACAATCTCACCCTGACCGCACCGCATGTGGAGTTAATTCAGAACCGCGAAGGCGTCTGGAATTTCTCCAATATTGGCCCTCCGGCGCAGAAACCCGGCCCGCCTGCAAAGCAGCCATCGAAACCGACCGCATTCACGCTGAAAGAATTGAAAATCGCTGACGGCCAGATCGCCGTAACAAACGAACGCACGAAGTCGCCGCGTTCCGTTTATAGCCACATCGACGTAACGCTCACTAATTTCGCGCCGGGCCAGCCGTTCACGATAGACGCTGATGCGCATTTTCCGGGACCGGGGAAGGAATCTTTGTCGTTTCAGGGCACCGGCGGTCCGCTTGCGACCGATCCGAGCCAGGTGACGCCTCTAAACGGCCAACTGTCGCTCCAGCAGATTGCGCTCTCCAACCTGAATAGCTTCGCCCCCGGCGCCGTCCAGGTCGGCACGAAGACCACCGTCTCCGGCAAGATTACGCTCGCAACCAACAACGGCAAACTGACCGGTAAGGGTGATCTCACCGTCGCTGACAGCACCGTCAATTTCACCGCAAATGTAAATCCCGTCGCAACACCGATAACCGCCAACCTGCAGGCGCAGACGAAAAACGCCTCGCTCTCGAATTTGCTGGAATTGGCCAATGCCTTCGGCGCGGCGGCGATGCAAAACACCCTCGACGGCAATCTAACTGCCCAGACCGATCTGAACTTTGCATTGGATCCTGGCGCAAGCCTGGCGAGTACCCTGAACGGCACGCTGAACTTTCAGGTGACGAACGGACACTTCAAGAAAGCGAATCTTGTCAGCGAGATCGCCCGCGGCCTCAAGGGCACGTCGAGCCAATCCGGCAACAGTACCATTCTCAAGCGCCTAGGCGGCACGTTCCAAATCCGTCGCGGGATCGCCAGCACAAACAATCTAGCCGGTACGTTCGACGTGGGGTCGCTTTCGGCCAAGGGATCGCTAAACCTGGTGAACGAAACCCTGGACATGCACATGACCGCGGCTCTGCTACCCGGCGTGAGTAAGATCACCGGCGGGTTTCTCAAGACCGCTCTTGCCAACAAAAACGGCGAACTGACGATCCCGCTCCACGTGACCGGCAGCATGGAACATCCGGTATTTACTCCGGATCTCGGCTCACTGCTGAAAAAGAATACGTCGAAGGGCTTGCTCAATTCGCTTTTCAACGCATTCGGGAAAAAACACTGATACCCGCCATTACCTTGCGGCACTCCTTGCCTTGATCGTTGTAAAGAGTATGGGCACGAGCAGCAATACGTTGATCGCCGAGGTGATCATTCCGCCGACAATCGGAGCAGCAATGGGTTTCATGACATCGGACCCGATGCCGGTCTCCCACAGAATTGGTCCGAGGCTAGCCAGCACGCAGATAACCGTCATCAGGACGGGGCGAAGCCGCTGCACTGCGCCTTCGATCACGGCGGCTTCGAGCGCCGCTCGCGTCGGCGGCCGATTGCGATCGAAAGCATCGCGCAAATAGACCATCATCACGACTCCGGTTTCGACAGCGATGCCGAACAACGCGATGTAACCGACCCAGACCGCGACGCTGAACTCGTAGCCGAGCAGATATTGAAGCAGCAGCCCTCCGCTAAGAGCATAGATCGTAGGAATAATGAGCATAAAGGCTTCCGCCGTGGAATGAAACACCATATACAGCAGCAGAAAGATTACGAAGAACACAATTGGAAAAATCAGCTTCAAGCGATGTTTTGCCCGTAGTTCGAACTCGTATTCGCCCGCCCAGCGGAATGTATAGCCTGCCGGCAGCTGCAGTTTCGTTTGCAGAGCTTTGGTGGCTTCGTCCACGAACCCGCCGTAATTATTGCCCTTCAGATCGATGAAGATATAGCCGGTCAGCGCGCCGCCTTCGTCGCGGATCATGGATGGCCCACGTGATAACGTGACGCGCGCCACTTCGCCGAGCGGAATCTGCGCGCCGGAAGGTGTACCTATGAGAATCCCGCGCATTTCCCGCGGTGAGGTGCGAAAGGCACGTTCATAACGGACGTTAATCGGGTACCGTTCGCGGCCTTCGATGTTCTCGGCGATATTTTCGCCACCGATACCGGAGGCAACCGCTCTCTGAATATCCTGGACCGTCAAGCCGTATTTAGCCGCCTCAGCGCGGTTGGGTTCGACATTAATATAGAAACCTTGCGCCACTCGCTCGGCGAAAACCGAGCGGACCTGGGGCAAGCCGTTCAGCACGGCCTGAATTCGGACCGCGGCATGCTGAATGCCTTCGAGAGTTGGGCCTTGCACCTTAATCCCCACCGGGGTTTTGATTCCGGTCAGTTCCATGTCGAGGCGGTTCTCGACCGGCATGGTCCAGGTGTTCGACAGGCCGGGGAACTGGAGCCTGGCATCCATCTTCTGAATCACTTTGTTGTAAGTCATGCCCGCCGGCCATTGGCTGCGTGGTTTCAGCATGACGGTGGTATCGAACATACTAAGCGGCGCATTGTCGGTCGCGCTATCGGATCGCCCGACGGTGCCGAAAACGCTAAGGACCTCCGGAAAGCCGCGGATGATACGGTCTTGCTCGCCTAAAAGTGCGGTCGCCTGCTCAATGGAAATCCCGGGCAGCGCGGTCGGCATATACAGAGCGGAGCCTTCGAATAGCGGCGGCATAAACTCGCTTCCGAGGTGAATCGCAAGCGGCAACGTAACCACGAGGAACGCAAGGTTCAACAGAATCGTCAGCGAGCGATGGCGTAAGCAGAATCGCAGCACCGGCAAATAGACCGCCTGCGTGAGGCGCGAAACGGGATTTTTCTTTTCCGGCCGCAGTTGCCCGCGAATCAACAACGTCATCAGAACCGGCACCAGCGTAATCGCCAGGATGGAAGAACAGGCAATCGATAACGTCTTGGTCCAGGCTAATGGGCGGAACATGCGGCCTTCCTGCGCCTGAAGCAGAAACACCGGCAGAAAGGACACCGCAATAATGAGCAGTGAAAAGAAGAGCGCCGGCCCCACCTCCTGAGCGGCTCGGATGAGCAAGCGGAAGCGAATCTGGGTTGAGACCGGACCCGGGTGCTCCTGCTGATAATCGGCGAGCCGCCGGTTGCCGTTTT
>DASVGP010000054.1:0-3174 GCA_036379475.1 Bryobacteraceae bacterium
GGCCAGCAACACTATCAGCCGTACCTTGGCTGCCGGGAATTTCCGGCCACCATCGGGTTTTGGGATGGAACGCCCGCGCCGCTGGCGACCGAGACGCGCGAGCTTGGCTGGATGCTGCACGATATCGAATTCGGTCCACAAAACCAGGCGCGTTTTTTCCCGGCGCGGCTGGAGCAAGGCGTAATGCGAATTCCGGAGTGGCAAAGCTCCGTAGCCGGAGGGACGCTATGATCCTGCATGAACTCAAGGCGCTGGCGTTGCACGAAGGGTTGGTCGCTGATCCGGCATTCGAGGGCAAACCTGTGCCGTGGATTATCGTGCTGGATGAGGACGGCAGCTATCTGGGGCTGCGTGATACCTATCAGGACGTGCCGCTGCCCGAAGGCAAAAAGGGCAAGCCGAAGCGGCAGGCCGCAATGTTCAGGATTCCAAGACGCCCGGTTGGGAAAACCTCTCAAGATCTATCGAGCCATCTGGTCGATGCTCTTGAATACGTTGTAGCCCTTGCTGCTGAGCCTTCGGGTAAGAAGACCAAAGAGCAAATGGTCGAACGTGCAACAAAGCGCCATTCTTTGTATGTAAATGACTTGAAAAGGGTAACCCCGAATCAGACCAAGCAAGAGATCGATGCGGTTTTGACTTTCTTCTGTAATTCAAATGACCTCGATCAGTGCCGAAGCGAGTTGATGGGAGCCAAAGCAGTGAGCGGTGATTTGGCAACATTTCGTGTCGGTGGCGAATTTCTTCACGAAAGTCCCGCACTCGTGCAAGCGTGGAGGGAGGAAAATCTGCCGAAGCCCATGGACGATCAAGAGGTCATCCGTGGTCAGTGTTTGGTCTGTGGGGAATTCGATAGCGAAATTGCCCCGCTACATGCCCCCATCAAAATTCCAGGCGGATTTAGCGGTGGTATTCCGCTTGTCTCCGCAAAGGGAGAAGCCTTCAAGAAGTACGATCTTCAACACACTGCACCAGTCTGTAAAACGTGCATGATGGCTTATGTAGAAGGCATGCAGCGGCTCGTCAATGGCCGCTACATCAATCCACGCACCGACGACGCGTTTCCAGTGCAGAATGTGAGACTCTCCGGCGACACCACTGCCGTCTATTGGGCCAACATCCACGATGAGCTAGTCGGCACATTGAGCGAGTTGATGTATTCACCACAGAAGGTGCGCGATCTGCTGAGCAGTCCTCATCGAGGCCAACGCACGACCGGCGCGGCAGAACGCTTCTTCTGTCTGATTGTGAGCGGGGCGCAGGGACGTGCGATGCTGCGCCATATGTATACCGGCACACTCGGCGAACTGGAGCAGAATTTGAACGCATTCTTTGATGCGATCCGGCTGGAAGGCGACCGTGGCGAGCCAAAGCCACTCGGTTTTCTGCTGCGGTCGCTGGTGTTGCAAGGTAAGCTCGACCGGCTGCCACCGGGGCTGGCAAGCGAGGTCTTTCTTAACGTTCTTTTCGGAGGCGAGCTGCCACGTCTTGTATTGTCGGCTGCGGTGCAGCGAAACCGCGCTGAGCAGAAAGTTCCACCGGAGCGTGCCGCTTTGCTCCAACTCTATTTCACGAGTCACAAGATGAAGGAGGTTCCACAAATGAGCCTTAACGAAGTTACAACAGACGCACCCTACCGGCTTGGACGTTTGCTTTCAGCCTACGAGCAGTTGCAACGCAGAGCGCAGGGCGGCAACCTCAACCGAACCCTCGTTGATCGCTACTTTGGAGCAGCCTCAACGCGGCCCGGCACGGTATTCCCCCAGCTTGTGCGGCTGTCGCAAAATCATCTCGGCAAGCTCCGCCAAAAGGGGGAATATTATCAATACCTCATTACCGGCATTCTCGATGGCATCGGCAGCTTTCCTGCCATGCTGACGCTTGAAGAACAAGGCCGTTTCGCGCTCGGTTACTATCACCAGCGGCAGGCGTTCTTCCGCGGCAATCAAGACAAAGAACAAACAGCCGATGACACTGTTTCCACTTCCGAAGGAGAGAGCAACGCATGAGCCGTCCCGATTTCACCGCCAATGAACCCCTCGACAAACGTTATGAGCTTGCCTTGCTTTTTGACGTGCAGAACGGCAACCCGAACGGCGACCCCGATGCCGACAACGCGCCGCGCGTCGACCCGGAGACCGGCAACGGCCTCATCACCGATGTCTGTATCAAACGCAAGATACGCAACTACGTTGGTCTTACACGCGGCTTTGCGCCGCCGCACAATATCTACGTCAAGGAACGCGGCATTCTCGCCAATGTGCAGCGCGAGGCGTATCAGGCGCTGGGCATTGAGCCTGACGGGCAGTCCATCGACAAGGCGCGCAGATATATGTGCCAGAACTACTTTGATGTCCGGAGCTTTGGGGCGGTCATGACCACCGGCAAAGCTGAGAGCGAGGCCGATGCCGCCGCAAATGCCGGCAGAAAATCCAAAGGAAAGGCGAAGCTCTGGAATTGCGGCCAAGTGCGTGGGCCGGTGCAGTTCGGATTCGGCAGTTCCATCGATCCGGTGATGAGTATCGCTCATACCATTACGCGGGTCGCGCTCACCAATGCCACGGATGCGGGTCAGCAGGCGGTTACCGGCGAGGATGGTGAAGACCGCGCCGGTAGTGGCCAGATCGGACGCAAGTATGGCATCCCGTATGGGCTGTACCGGATGCACGGCTTCATCTCGCCTTATCTTGCTGAGGATACCGGGTTCACGAAGGCGGATATGGGAGTGCTGCTCGAAGCGCTGGAACACCTTTTCGACCACGACCATTCAGCTTCACGCGGTGAGATGTCGGTTCGCGGCCTGTTTCTTTTCGAGCACGAACTGAAGCTCGGCAATGCGTCTGCGCACAAGGTACTGGAGACGGTAAAGGTGGGATCCGTCAAAGCAGCGCGCCACTTTTCGGACTATGAGCCGCATATCACCGCGCCGGAAGACGGCAGCCAGCCAATCCCCGGCGTCACCTGCTGGCGCTATGTATGAACGCAGCCGCCTCCATCTCCGAAGCGGAGGAAGATGCACTGCCGATCAGCGGATTGCAGCATTTGGCTTTCTGTCCCCGGCAGTGGGCGTTGATCCATCTGGAGCAGGCATGGGTGGAGAACGGCCTCACTGCCGAAGGGAGGCTGTTGCATGAGCGCGCTGACCTGCCTGGAGAGAGTCGGCGCGCCGGTGTT
>DASVGP010000055.1:0-46556 GCA_036379475.1 Bryobacteraceae bacterium
ACGGTTGCCGCGCGCCTTGCCCGTGACTTTCCGAAGACCAACCAGGGTATCGGCGCTCGGATCGTACCGATATGGAAGGCGCAGGAGGGGGCGTCGAGCATTGTGGCATGGCCGCTAGCCGTCCTGGGTGCGGCGTGTGGACTCGTGCTGCTGATTGCATGCGCCAACGTCGCCAATCTTCTGCTGGCTCGTTCCGCGGCCCGGCATACGGAGTTCGGCATCCGCGCTGCCTTGGGCGCTAGTCCGGGTCGTTTGAGCCGCCAGTCGATTTTGGAAAGCCTGCTTTTGGCGGCACTGGCGACCCTTGTCGGGTTGCCGCTGGCTCTGTCGCTTGAGAATGTGATGATCTATTTCGTACCGCCCACAGGAGTGCCGGTGAGTTTCGACGTACAGCCGAGCGCCCGGGTGTTCCTGTTTGCCGCCCTGGTCTGCCTGGCTTCCGCGCTGATTTCCGGGATTCCGCCCGCGTTTCAGTTGGTGCGGCGCAGCCTGGTGGATGCACTGAAGCAAGGTGGAAGAAGCGGTACGCGGAACGGGCATGCGCAGCGTATCTCCGGGGCGCTGGTGGTAGCCGAAACGGGGCTGGCGCTCGCGGCTCTGGTGACACTCGGACTGTTTGTTCGGAGCCTTTACGGGTTAGAGAACACTCCGGCCGGTTTCAATCACCGCAACGTGACGGTGGGCCGTCTTTTTCTGTCGACGAACAACTACACGCCCAGCGAGGAGCAGGAGTTCTCGCGGCGGCTCCGCCAGCACCTGCTGGCCGTACCAGGGGTGACAAGCGCCGCCTATTCCGACTCCATCCCGCTCGGCTTCGGGCTGGGAAAGTGGAACCGCATCGTGGTGGAAGGGTATGCGTCGCGGCCCGGCGAGAACCTGGATGTGCATCACGCCTCTGTGTCGCCCGGCTACTTCGACTTGCTGCGGATTCCGCTTCTCGCCGGCCGCGATTTCCGGGCCGAGGATAACGAAACGGCGCCGCGCGTCATGATCGTCAACCAGTCTTTCGCACGGCGCTTTTTCGACGGGCGCGACCCCGTGGGGCACCGGGTGCAGATTTACGGCAAACGGTTCAAGATCGTAGGAATGGTCAAGGACAGCAAGTACTTCAATCTGTCGGAAGCGCCGCAGCCATACTTCTACATGTCCTTCGACCAGGTGCACTACGGCAGTGGCGAAAACGGAGTGGCCCTCTACGTTCGGACCGACCGTGACGCGCGCGATTTAGTCCCCGTACTGCGCCGTGAAATGTCGGCCATCGATCCGAATTCCGCCGGCCTGACGGCCATGCCCTTGTCGGATTACATCTCGGCTGCCTGGTTTGGGCCGCGGATCGCCTCTTCGTTCCTCGCAGTGCTCGGCGCCATTTCCATGCTGCTCGCCGGCGTAGGTCTTTATGGAGTTATGGCTCACTCGGTAAGCCAACGGACTCGGGAAATCGGTATCCGCATGGCGCTGGGGGCCGACCCTGGGGGCGTGCTTCGAATGGTCATGAGAGAAGGCTTGCTGCTGGCTTTATTGGGGATCGCCGCCGGCCTCGCCATCGCCCTCGCAGCGACCCCGCAGATGGCGCCTCTGCTTTACCAAGTCAGTCCAGCCGACCCTGTGAGCATAGCGGGGGCAGCGCTGTTCCTTATTGTGATTGCGGGACTCGCGAGCCTAATCCCAGCTCTGCGAGCCACGAGGGTTGACCCGATTCGCGCGCTCCGCCAGGAGTGACCGGCTGCGCGCTGGTGGCAGCGCCAGCCGGCATTTGGCCGGTGGATCAAGAGAGCGCCTGCTGTGTGCACCCGGTTGTGTAACGCCCGACGATGAGAAGTGGCCGACGCCGGATTGATCCACGGTGACGGCCTACTGACGATCTGGCGATCGGCTCGCCGCTAACGCCGATTACGTGCCTCTGGGCGACCACTCGCGGGTAACCAGTACGGCCGCTAATCCGGGATGCCGACAACCCGTCAAGGTGGCGGCAGTTCATGTTTGCATGCGAATACAATCCCTCTCCGCGATACAGATAGAAACGCCGCGGCGACTTCACAGCCGGCCGGCCAGAATTTGAAGCTTCGCAAGCTTGACCGGTTCTCGGACGTGACCGTAAGTCATCTCGCGGGTCTTGCTGAGCCGTACCAGCCGAGGCCATGAACGCTAGATGAGCCACCGGAAGATCCCTTCATCGTTACGGACCAGGGAAACGCCTTTTGCCTGGATCTGAATAGCGAAACGAAGGGCTCGGCCGGTATCCCAGCCTTGGTTTGAGAGAGCGGCGGTAAATGACGGCAGCAGAACGTCAAAATTGCGCAGGAGGCCGAGCGCGACGAATGTCTCGAACATTTTTCGATCGCGGTCGAAGAGATCCCAAAGACGATTTGTGCTTCGAAGACACCGAACTGCTACTTCCCGGTTCTCACCCCACCGGCCGAGGAACACGTCGGCAATTCTCTTTAATGCCGACTGTGTGCTTTGACGCGTCTCGGCAATCCACGTCTTCATGGGTTCAGGCGCTTCCCGAAAGTAGCTGTCTACCCAAGCCTTGATCGATTCATGCTGCTCCTGCACAACGACCGGCGAGCATTCCGGATCGGAGAATAGCGCCACGATCTCGGGTCCGGGACCAGCGATCGCGGGCGGCCAGTGGATCGCGGCGGCGCGCGCGCCGACGCCAACGACCGAGGCGAAGATCCCAGTTTGGGGCTGGAGGATCAGGGAGACCCAGCCGCTTTCTTTCCCTTCGGTGTTCGCGGTGCCCGGTAGCGCAGACACCCCGGTCAAAAGCGGAAACTCGTAGTCCGCCGGATCCGGCCAAGCGCTAACCATTCCATTAAGGACTTGGACTTTGGCCGGCTCTGATGCAACATAGGCGAGTGAGCGCCGGGACAACCACAGACGCTGCACATCTAAGAGTTTTCGCATCGTCTGCTCCGCTTCCGGGTTGTCCTGCAGCTCGGATAAGAGGCTCTGCTGGATCCTGAGACCGTCCTCAAGCTCCTTCGCGCCAAGTCCTAGTCCCGGAATTCCGGCGGAGCGGTCGCCGTTCGGCTCCCGATTGTTGAATCGCTCAAATGTTGCGACGTCTTCTTCGAGATTTGGTCGATAGAGCTCGGCCAATCGGGTACCGAGCCGCTCGATCATCGCGATTTGCCGACGAAAAGTGTTGCAGTCTCGGTCGGCGAGAATCGCGACCATGCCGTAGTCTTCAAAGAGATAGCTACGCAGATACGAAAGGAACAAATCCGTATCGGCAAACGTTGGGACAGATTGGGACAGGTCGAGATAGAGCCGCTTTACGACCATGTACCCGTCGAAGTACGCACTGTCGAGCGCAGTTAAAGGGCGAGAAAGGAAATCCATTTTCCGGCTGAGGGAGTCCGGGCTGAGCCGGAGATTCAAAAGCCAATTTGTGAGTTCCTGCGCCGCTTGGGGCTGCGACAGATCCATCAATGCTGAGCGTGCGGACATCGCGATCGATGTCCAAGCGAGCGGCGTCGTGACAATGGGTGACGCCCCTGGAGCCATATCGTATTCGGCAAAGAGCGCCAATCCTTCACTGATCGGCCGGATTAATTCCAGCATTGTATCGACCGTCAGCATCTCGTCGAACAAGAGCGGAGCGGCCTCTCTGTTCGACATAGCTGGCCGTCGCAGTGCGCGGAAGCGCAACAGCGCCACGGCCAGGCCAACAGCGGAGTGGAAGCACCAATGATGAGTCAGTTCATGAATGAAGGGTTGAATGGTGTATGCCGGCCAAGGGCCGGTCAGGAACCCTCGTAAGTCGCGCCGCAGGATGACACCGCGTGGGCGAATGACGTTCGTAATTGGATCGATCCAGGCGCGTGCGGACACCGGTTGATTACCGGGAGGATTCCTCGCTGCCAGGCAGATGGATGCCATACGCGGCCGCGATTTTGACAGGATCCACGCCGGGGAATTTCGAAAGCTCGCGCAATTGCTCCGAACTCGGAAGAGCTGATCCTGTCACGGAAATTTTCAGCGAGGACTTAACTGTTTCCCCACCAGGCAGAGTTGTCTCTTTCTGCTCGCTGATCTTGAATCCTTGCCTGTGCTTCGCGAGCCATAACAAGAGAGGTGGAAGCACGAAGTTGCCTGCGAGCGCGATCAGGATGAGCGTGCCAGGCTCGCCGTAGCGGTGCTCGCTTTCATCAACCACGTGTATCTTGGGATTGAAGCTGGCAAGGTCGCTCTCAATATCCAGAAGGTCCAGCTTTTTGCAGTTATCTAAGATAACGGCGAAGTCGTCAGGAATCGTCGGCATTGTACTCTCGTTCGTGCTCGTGCCCATTACTGTACTCTAAGTCGGTTCAGGCATGCTATTGAGTGGCTGGCCGATAGCCGAACAGCAGTCGGCTGTCGTAATTCCCGCCGCAATGGACTGTGCAGATGGCGCGCGGACTGGGTGGATAGAACGCTGGGAACTGACCCCGAAACGGATCGCGTGGGTAGTGCCAGGTCCCCCTTAGCTCAAGGCGCAGGCGGTCTCCCTTCAGAAAACGGGTCGCCTGCGGAAGGAGGGCGATCTCGACGGGAACGATTTCACCCGGCAGCAGCGGCTCAGCGCGGACATGACTATGGACAGGTTGTTCAGGCGTAGACAGCCCTTGATCCAAGTCGCGATGCGCTACACGCTGCCAGCCTTTGGTCACCATATCGTAGGCGAAGCCATACGATCCCTCGAACGTCAACTCACGACGGCCCCGAAACTTGCGAATGCCGGCAAATAGCACCGCATCGTCACCTCCCGATACCTTTATATAGACGCGCAGCGCCATGGGGCCGATTACGTCCACATCTTCCTCGAACACCCACTCAAACCCAACCGGAGCGCCTCGCGTGGACAAAGATAGGCTTCCCTCCTTAACAAATGCCGGGTCGGGAACGCACTTACCGCTGGCGTCGAGGCAGGGAAGCCCAAATCAGATTGGCTGGCGGCCACGACTCAGACGTCGTCACCGCAATCGGATCCGGTCCTTCGTCATAGATAGCCAGGCGCACAGGCGGTTCGCGATCCAGGCCATTCTGGATGCCTTTGAGCGTAAAGTCGAAGAATCGTATGCGGGCCTCGGTAGCCTCCTTGCTGTAATAGGCGCTCCATTTGCCGTCCCTATGTGTGAAAAGCCGTTTGAATCGCGAGCCTGCCCGGCGGTAGGCCTCGAAACTACCCCGCGTGTGTAGCGAGTGATCTGAGAAACTGCCGCATACCAGCATGGGAACCTCGATATTCTCCAGCACAGGAGTGACCGACTCGTACCATTCATCGCGTTCCCTGCGCGCGCTGACCTCCGCCCGAATATCCGGTCGCAGTCTGGCTGCCTTGCGAGCCATACGACTCCATAAGGCGACGAATCCATCTTCACAAGCACCACCGGGTCGCGCCCAGTCCCTATACAAATCGCTAAAACCCTCCCACGGACAGATAGCTCCCAGATGGGGTGGACGAAGCGCTGCGGCCTTGTATTGACTGAGCGCCAGGTAAGAAACGCCATCCAGACCGACGCGCCCGCTTGACCACGGCTGTGTGCCGGCCCACTCGATCAGATCGTAATAATCCTGCGCCTCCTGATCGGAAAACAGGTCGCCAATGCCTTCGGATGTTCCTGCCCCACGCAGATCTGCATTGACTACCGCATACCCGCGCGGCACCCACACGGCTGGATCGGGAGCCTCCCAACTTGTCCACGCTGAGAACTCCATCGGTCGCGGCTGCGGTAGGATTCGGAATTGCACGTTGAGGCCATGGCCGCTCCGGGTGCGCGCGGGGATTTTATCCTTACCATACGGATGAGCCGACATGATGACGGGAGCCGGTTGACCCGAAGACGGCCTGAAAACGTTAACGCGTAGCGTAGTGCCATCTCGGACCACTACTGGTATGTCCCAGTCGGCCTGAATCCCGGCAGGGGCGGGATACACGTTCACCTTAGGTCGGATCACATTCCCCAACCGGAACCGAACCCGTGGCAGCAAGCCTGGATTTAGCTTCTCTTTTGCCAAAACTCTCCCACGGCCCACTGTATACTCACCGAGCAATGTGCCAGCACCTGCGCTGCCGTCAGCTTGCACCAGCGCCTCTCACTTTGCGGCTCCAGCTTTTCCAGCCGAACCTTTATGTGATTCGCCACCGTCACATCGGAAAGGTTCTCCATTCTTCTATGCCGCTCTTCAGTCAGAATAACCAAGCTAATCTCGTCAGCGGTTTGTTCATATTGCCGAGTAACGCGCATGCTCCTGACGTGCGAGCATGCATTATTCAATTCGCGCAATGCCGCCTCTACAGCCAGGTGCCAAGTCGCAGGTCAAGCTGCGACCGGCGGTGCGTGGTGCTGGCCCGATGGGCGACGGAGAGGTCAGCGCACCGGAATCCTGTACAGGTTGCGGTGGACGGACTTGCGTGTAAAGACGTAAACAGACGCGCTGGGACCTGGAGAGATCGCAGCATCAGCGACGACCTTCACGCCAGGAAGCCGCCGCACCGCCTCCGGAGAGTGACTGCCGGAAGGCAGGAGCGGAGGTAGATGCCTGCCGGGCGGCACGGGAAGGATGAGTGTCCGATCGGGGACATCATTGTTGCCAAGTTCTGGAAAGGCCACATAGAAAAGCTTGCCGGAACGGTCCCACTGTCCCGCACAGTACTCCTCACATATCCTGACTGATTTACCTCCGTCCACGCCGTAGGCCAAAACGGCAGGGGGGTATTTTTTGCCCGGAACCGGAGCAATGACGACCAACCATTTGCCGTCCGGGGAGACGCTGTGGAACTCCATTATCGGATCGGGCAAGACTTTTTGGCGCCCCGTCCCGTCCTCTTTCACCCGGAAGACAAAGTTAGAGCGACCCTCCGCTCCACGGAAGAATATATCGCCACCGGGCCCGAAGAGAGGACGGTCATCGCTCGTAAGGGAGGGAATCTGTCGGGGAGGGAAGCGGCGGTCGAAAGATGCGAGCCACAGGCGCGATTCGCCCCGTGGGTTCCGGGCAGCAAATACTATCCGCCTGCCATCCGGTGAAATGTCATACCCGCTGATCGCGAATCCTGGAAGAAGCCGCTCGAAGCGCCCCTCTTTCGCGTCGGCAACCCACAGCTCGCCGCTGGTGAATAAGCCCGTGGGTCCATGAGAACGCACGAGGTAGTAAACCTTCGAACCGTCAGGAGAGAGGGAAGGCGCTTCGGCAAAGCCTTCGGATGAAATCTGGCGCTCGCCGTTCTGATCATGAATCCATACCGCGCTTTCTTCCATGCCTACCGACGTTACAAGAGACCGTCCGTCGCCACTCATCGCGATGCCCTGCTCCTCGGTGGGGCCAAACGTCACCTGCTCCAGTTCGCCATCGGGGAAACGTTGGCGCCAGATGTGGGACTGCCCTCCTGCGTCCGAACTGAAATACATCCACTTGGCATCGGGCGACCAGGCGGCGCTTGTGCAGCCGGCTCCCCGCGGGCCAACCTGCTTCCCGGGTGAACTGCCATCGAATGGAACCAGCCGGCAGGGCAGCCATCCGCCGTTGTCCATTTCGGCCAGCAGCACCCATTTGTGGTCAGGAGATAGATAGGAAAAGTGAGCCATGCCCCTTTCTCGCGGCGGTAAGTAAATGTCGCGCTCCTGGCTGCGGCTGTCGGACGCCGTTACCACGGCCATATGGACACCGCTTTTAATCTCTGAGAACAAGATATGCCGGCGGCCAATCCACGTTAAGCCGCAAGCGTTTGGGAGCATTTTGCGCGGCTCTCCACCCGATACGGGAATCGCCCACGTGTCAAATGGGAGGCCCACGGTATACGCGATGCGCGAACCATCCGGAGAAAAAGCCGGAGACATCTTCTCCATGCTGTCGTGGGTTAGCTGCTCCGCCTCACCGTCCGGAAGCATCTTTACGTAGATTTGCCCGGAGCCCAGAAAAGTCTCCGGCCCGCGGACGAAGGCGAGCATGCGTCCGTCGGGCGAAAGCGCCGGCGAGGTCGCCGAGTCGGTGAAATTCGTCAACTGAACCCAAGAAGAAGGCCCTCCCGCCTGCTTCCGCTGGGAGCGGTAAGCGAACAGCACGGCAAGGAACAGTGCGATGGCCGCGACGGCGATGCCCCATCGCAGGGGATAACGCCGAGAACGACTCGCCAGAGCGCCTGAGTTTTCGGCCGCGTCGCCCGGGCGCCTTGCCATACGCGCGGTATCGATGACGCGTAGCAGACCCCCCAGGTCCGCAATCATTTCGGACGCACTTTGGTAGCGCAAATCGCGGTCCTTTTCGAGCGCTTTATTGAGTACCACGTCGAGCGTCGCGGGAAGGTCAGGGTTCGAGATCAGGATCGATTTAGGCGACGCGTGGAGAATCTCATCAAAAACCTCCTCCGCGCTGTTGCCCGCGAAGGGTTGCCGGCCTGTCGCCATCTCGTAGAGCACAACCCCTAAAGAGAACAGGTCGGTGCGCAGATCAAGGCTTGCGCCACGTGCCTGTTCGGGCGACATGTATTCGACTGTTCCCAATAGACCACCCGTGCTGGTTAGGGAATCTGATGTAAACGTACCCGCAGCAGTTTCTCCCGGCTCGAAGTCCCCAATTCGCAGCCCTCGCCCTACGGGCATCAGTTTCGCCACTCCGAAGTCCAGAACCTTGGCCTCATTCCGCGCGGTGATAAAAATATTCGCCGGCTTGATGTCGCGGTGAATAATCCCCTTCTTATGCGCGGCCTCCAGAGCATCGGCGATTTGAATGCCCAGGTCCAACAGCTCGGAAGCCTTGAACGTATGGCCAGCGATGCGCTGCTTCAGCGTCTGCCCCTCGAGAAACTGCATGGCAATGAAAGGCTGACTTTCATGCTCACCAATCTCGTAAATGGTGCAGATGTTGGGATGGTCGGACGCGGAGGCGGCGCGAGCTTCGCGCTGAAAGCGCTCAAGGGCCCGCGGGTTCTCGACGGATGCCTTAGGCAAGAGCTTTAAAGCTACGAAGCGGCCCAGCTTCGTGTCCTGTGCTTTGTACACCACACCCATGCCGCCGCTGCCGAGTTTTTCTAAGATGCGGTAGTGGGAAACCGCCTGGCCGATCAGGGCGGCATCCTCCCGGCTTGCGGAAGCCGGCCCGCTACCGTCGCTCTCCACTATTTCCGGAATCAGCTCCAGCGGCGGCTCCTCCAGGTACTTCTCCGCTTGGTTCTCATGAGCCAGCAGCGCTTCCGCCTCCTGGTAGAGAGCTTGGTCGCCAGCGCAGGCCTTCTCGAGGAAAGCCGGCCGCTCCCCCGCGGAGCGGTCCAAGGCCGCCTGGCACACCTGTTCAAGCCGCTGCCAGCGCTCACGCTCCATGCTGTTGCTCACCGCCGAGCTCATTCAGAAGCCACATCTTGGCAAGTCTCCAGTCTCCACGGCTAGGGAATGTTTTCGATCATCCCGATATTTGCTTGCAGGACTGATTCGACGGTTACGGCCAAATGCCGCCCGTCGGGCGAAACGTCGAAAAAGTTCGTGTCGTTCTGTCCCGGCTGGACATAGTAAGAATGGACAAGGGGGACGGTCCAGGAAAGGCGGGTCAGGTCCTTGCCATCCCAACCAACCTTCCAGAGGACGCCATTCAGATCAGGCTTACCTTCCAATAGATAAATCTCACGATTGGGACCTCTGGCGTACCACACGACCCAGCCGTGAAAGACTTGCCGCGACGGGTTCTTGAAGTCAGTCACCCAGAGTCCCGCCTTCGGGTCGTCTTGCTCGCCCGCATTCACGGTGTATGCGACAAGATGGCCATCTGGGGAGAATCGGAGCACGCTGCACTTCTCCCCGGCTGGAAGCGCACCAAGGTTCTGCGTCTGGCGGCTTTGCGGATCGAAAGCAACGGCCTCGTGATTCGAACCCTCGTAAAGCAGCCGCCCACCGGGCCCGGCGTCGAACAAGAAGGCCTGCGTGTTGCGGTTCTCGACTAGTATTTGCGGAACACCCCCGGAAACGGGGATGCGGCGATACTCGCCGCCTGACTGAAGATACGCTAAGTAGATCAGCCATTTGCCATCCGAAGTCCAGTGCGGAAAGACGTTTGAGATCCGCCTATCCTGCACCAGCGACACTGGATCTGAGCCGTTGGCGTTCGCAAGCCAGATACCCTCCAGTTCAATGCCCTTAACGTTTGAAAAGTAGGCCAGATGTTTTCCGTGTGGAGAGTATGCCGGCGCGAGCTGACTCCGCGCGGGATCGGCGGTGAGGGGTTTCAGGACCTGGAGTCCAGGCTTTCTTTCCAGATCCAACTGAGAAATTCTCGTATTAGCGCGGAAAGTCGAAAAGACAATCCGCTTGCCCTCGGCGGAGACGTCCAGTTGCGCGTCATCGCCCTGGCCGGCCGTTATTTGCACCGGCTCACTGCCGATTGCGGCGATCTTCCATACGTTCACTGTCCCGCCGCGGCTCCAAGCGAAATAAATGAACTTCCCATCCGGTGACCAGGCAGGGGAAAGCGCCAAAGCCTCATCCGTCGTCAACTGTCGAACCTTGCCTGAAGCCAGCTCGGTGACCTCCAAAAACCCGTAAGGGCCGGGCCATCTCTTCACAAAGGCAAGCTCGCGCCCGTTCGGAGAAAAGCGCGGCTCGGCGAACCGCGAACCAGCATCCGGGGCCGCCACCTGCTTCGCGTTCTGGCCGGTAAGGTCACTGGTCCATAACGCTCCCGTAACGCTATTCGCGTAAGCAAGTGTCTGGCCGTCGGGAGACCAGGCTGGATCAAGCGCATTCAGAATCAGCCGCCGCGGCGTGCCGCCCAGCGCCGGGACTTCCCAGATGTCCCAGATTCCCGAGTGATTCAGGCGCGCATAGGCGATCTGGCTCCCGTCCGGCGACCAGCACGGCCGGGCCTTGAACTTCGGGTCATCCGTCAGCTTCACCAGATTCCCGCCGCTGATCAGGCCCACATAAATTTCGTAAGGCCCGTCCCGGTCCGAGACGAAAGCCACCGAGCGGCCGTCCGGAGAGAGCGCCGGCTGCGCCTGCACTCCCGCGAAATTGGTGACGGCGCTGAAGTGCATAGAAGGCTGAGGGGGAGGCACCGCGAACTTCCAGATCGCCACGCTCCCTATCAACGCACCCACCAGCAGGCCGACGAGCGCCCAGGCGAGGGCGCGGCGTGGTGATGGCCGCTCCCGTCGCACTGGGAAGCTTTCGGCGAGCGCCAACACAGGTCCGGCGCCTGCACCGCCAGCGATCATTTCTTCAATTGCAATCCGCGCGTCACCGATGGCTTGCAGGCGCTGGCGGACGTCTTTTCGCAGGCAGCGGCGAATGAGTCTTTCTATTGGAAGGGATGTGGTTTTCGGCAGCGCACTCCAATCGGGCTCGCTCTTGATTACTGCCGCGAGAACGTCCGAAATTGTTTCCCCCGCGAACGCTTTGCGCCCGGAAATCATTTCGAAAAGCACGCATCCGTATGCCCAGATGTCGCAGCGCCGGTCCACCAGTTGGCCTTTCGCCTGTTCGGGGCTCATGTACGCCGCGGTACCCAGAATCATTCCTGTCTCGGTCGCCGAGGCGTCCAGCGCGGGCGGATGAGTTGGATTCGGGGCGGCTTGCCAACCGTGAGGATCGAGTACCTTCGCCAAGCCAAAATCCAGCACCTTCACCGTGCCTTCTCGTGCGATCTTCACGTTGGCCGGTTTGAGGTCACGATGGATAATCCCGTGCTCGTGCGCATACTCCAGGGCCTCGGCGATCTGTTTAGCGATGGGCAGAGGATCGAAACTCGAAGACCGAGAATTGAAACTAGGTGCCGTGATCGGAGCCGCCTTTCCAGTTCCGAGTTTCGAATTTCGACTCTCCAGCAGTTCGGCCAGCGTCGGACCTTCGACCAGCTCCATCACCAGCGCGCGGGTGCCATTCGAATCTTCGAGTCCGTAGATGGCAGCGATGTTGGGATGATTCAGCGAGGCGAGAGTGCGTGCTTCACGTTCGAATCGCGCCATGCGCTCGGCGTCATGGGCCACGGCTCCCGGGAGAATCTTCAGTGCCACGTCACGCCCCAGTTTCGTGTCCTGCGTCTTGTACACCACACCCATGCCGCCGCTGCCGAGTTTTTCTAAGATGCGGTAGTGGGAAACCGCCTGGCCGATCAGGGCGGCATCCTCCCGGCTTGCGGAAGTCGGCTCGCGACCGTCGCTCTCCACTACTTCCGGAATCAGCCCCAGTAGCGGCCCCTCCAGGTACTTCTCCGCTTGCTTCTCATGAGCCAGCAGCGCTTCCACCTCCTGGTAGAGAGCTTGGTCGCCAGCGCAGGCCTTCTCGAGGAAAGCCAGCCGCTCCCCCGCGGAGCGGTCCAAGGCCGCTTGGCACACCTGTTCAAGCCGCTGCCAGCGCTCACGCTCCATGTTGTTGCTCACCACTGAGCTCCTTCAGAAGCCACATCTTGGCAAGTCTCCAGTCACGTAGAACTGTCTCCTCAGAGACCTTGAGTATCTCGGCGCTCTCCTTGACGCTGAGTCCACCGAAATAGCGCAGTTCCACCACCTGAACTTTTCTCGGGTCAAGCGCAGCCAGAGCATGGAGGGCATCGTCCAAGGCCAGCAAGCCTGCGGGCGGTTCGCCGGAGACGATCAGGGCTTCCTCCAACTCCACATGAGGAACGCCGCCGCCACGCTTGAGGTATTGCCGGCGGCGCGCACTGTCAATGAGGATTCGCCGCATCAACTTCGCACACACGGCGAAGAAGTGGGTGCGATTCTGCCAATCAGTCTCACGGATATTTACGAGGTGTAGGTAAACTTCATTCACCAGGGCCGTGGCCTGGAGAGTGTGGCCGGGAGGTTGCCGGGCCATGTGGGCCCGCGCCGTTCGGCGCAATGCTTCGTAAACCAGGGGCGTCAACTTCTCGAGCGCGCGGCCGTCCCCATTGCCCCAGGCGCGGAGCAATTGCGTAACCTCACCCCCCTCGGGAGTTCTCATACCGCCTCTGGTTGACTAGGCTTTTCGGTTGAGTTTACTACAAGTTTCAACCCCTTTTCCACCGGCTACAAAAGTGACAAAGTCCGTACCGAAATATCTTTTTGGGTATTACAGTTTTGGCAAGCGTTTCTCGTTATCAGAGACGAAGGCAGACAGACGCTCACCAAGCACTGCCGCTTCGCGAAAAATAGAGGTTCTTGTGTTTCAGAATCTCTGAAAACAAAGGAGACCAAAAATGAATCGAGCAAAGATTTTCCGGCTACTTTCGAGTAGGCGCTTCGCCACTCCCACCACTGCGGTAGTATTTGGATTCCTGTTAACTGCCGCCGCGGCGAAAGCAGGTTGCGGCGGTCCGATGGGACCCACAGCATTTCCCTTATTGAACCCTCAGGAGAACGCATCGTCGAACCTTTCAGACGATGATCCTTTCCAAAAGCCTGGCAGCATCGTGGGCTTGTGGCACGTGATTTACACAGCAACCTACTCAACTCCAGGTCCTTTGCCAGTCCCAATTGTCCCGCCAGGCGTTTTCCAACTCGTGCAGAGCTACAAGACCTGGCACTCGGATGGAACGGAAATGGATAACGCGTTTCTGCCGCCCGTCGGCGGGAACGTCTGCTTCGGCGTGTGGAAGCAGTTAGGCAACGGCAGTGTGAAAGAGCACCATATTGGTCTCATGTTCGCTCCGGATGGAAGTCTCGCGAACGTCTTCACGGAGGATGAGATCGATCGTGTCTCGCACGACGGCAAGGCCTATCAGGGTACCTTCGATCAAAAACTCTTCGACCCGACCGATGTCTTCGGTACTGGAACGCCAGTGCAAGAGATCAAAGGGACAACAGCCGCCACCCGCATCACCGTGGATTGACCAGGTCCCAAAGCCGGGTTGCACATCTCATCGCGGCGGCAGAGGAGATTGCGATTTTCGCCCCCTTTGCCGTCACGCTCAGCCTCGACTCTCTCTTGGATCCCGAAAGGACCCTGCTCGAGCCAATCTCCGCGAAGATATCACTTTGGGCGCCACGGATCACAACAGCCTCACCGGGAGATTCAGAACCCTTGCCACATGCAATCGACCCCAAGCCTGAAACAGTCTTCGTGAGAACAACCTCGCCACTTGGATGCATAACGCTAGATCTCTATCGGGAGGAGCCCCGGCAGATAAGGCTGAAGGAGAGGGGAAAGTCGAAGCCGGGGCGCATTCGATAGAGCCGTTTCAAGTGAGCGGCTGGCGCGGCGTCCGGAATGCCGCTGGTTATGGGTTTTCAATGCTGCTGTTCGATGAGAGCTGGTGGAAACGCGCGTCGTGAGAGCGAGATTTCCAGGGCGCCAGCGGAAGGCCGGGCGGAATGCGGCGAGTTGAAGTCAGAAATCGCTCTGCCAGGGAAGGGATAGAAGCCCCTTGGGAGTTCACGGACACACTTCCACTGGGCAGGCGCGGCCGCATGCTGAATGCGCCAGAGTGAACTGGAACTACGAGCTGTCAAGAGCGCACAGTTGGCCACTTTCTTCACGACGGATCTGCAATGCAGTAAGTCGTTCGACGATCCGCATCGGGCCATGGCAACGAGGACATCGGAAGATTGTATCCTCACCGTCAACAATGGCCGGCAGCGCCGGCGGTTGGCAGGTAAGGCGGTCCCGACAGACGGGTAGCAGGCTGCCCCGTTTTCGATTGGCGAGCCAACCGAAATAGCGAATGCGTGGGAATCCCTTGGGCAATACATGCTGTAGAAAGCGTCGCAGGAACTCTTCATGCGACAACGTGAGCGTGCGTCGTTTGTTGTGATGAGCATAGTCCTTCCAGCGGAAGCGCACTTGGCTATTGTCGACCGAGAGCAGTCGATGATTGGAGATTGCGACGCGGTGTGTATAGCGTGCCAAGTACTGGAGAACGTGCTCGGGGCCGCCAAACGGGGGCTTGGCATACACGACCCAGTCTTGCCGGAACAATGTGCGCAGGAAGGCCGCGAATGCCTTCTCCTGTGCCAGCGGGAGGCAGTCTCCATGAAACACGAGCTCGTTTCGTTGAAAGGATCGCCTTAATCCAGCGATGAACTTGCCGCGAAACACGCGGCTCAACACTCTCACCGGTAGAAAGAAACGGGCTCGCGAGGAGATCCAGCGTGTGGCATCCGGCGACAAGCCGCCGCCGGGTACGACGCAGTGAATGTGCGGGTGCCTTTGTAGAGTCTGGCCCCAGGTATGCAGGATGCTGAGAAAGCCGATGGCCGCACCCAGGTGCTTCGGATCGGCGGCGACCTCAAGCAGGGTGGTGGCGCTGGCCTCGAACAAGAGAGTAAAGAGAATCCGTTTGTTCTGCCAGATCAGCGGCACCAAGGCGTGCGGAACACTGAAAACAAGATGATAGTAGCCGACGGGAAGCAGTTCGCGTTGCCGGGCGCGGAGCCACTTCTCGCGGGCATTCGTCTGGCACTTTGGACAGTGGCGATTGCGACAGGAGCAATACGAGATGGCTTCATAACCGCAGTGAGCGCATTGATCGCGATGGCCGCCGAGTGCAGCGGTTCGGCAACGTGCGATCGCGGTGAGTACTTTAAGCTGAGCCCAGCTCAAGGACTCACGATAGTGCTCGGCGAATCGGCTTCCTGCTTTGCGTATGATGTCGGCCACCTCGAAGGGTGGCCGCGTCACGCCTTGTCGTCCTCGGTCGCGGGACGAGCTTCACCATAGCTGCGGATCGTGACCTGATCGAGCGGGTTGATCGCTGTGCGAAGTTGCTGCTGCGACAGATGGAGATAAACAGTGGTGTCTTCCAGGTGCGTATGACCCAACAGAAGCTGAATCGTGCGGAGATCCGTGCCGGCTTCCAGCAGGTGTGTAGCGTAAGTGTGCCGCAAAGTGTGAGGGCCAATATGTTTGCGTAGGCCAGCGCGCTTCGCAGCCGCCTGGCAGGCATGCCAGACGGTTTTGTCGGAAGTCGGTTGCTCCAGACCGCGATGGCCAGGCGAACTCGGAAATAGATAATCCTTCGGCTTATTCCAGCGCCAGTAGTCGCGCAAAGCTTCGAGCAGTTTGAGGCTCATCGGCACATCCCGATCGCGTGCCCCTTTGCCCTGGCGAACGCGAACACCATGCGTTGACTGTCGATATCATTGACCCTCAGGCGAACGACCTCGGCCCGGCGCAAGCCTGTGCCGTAGAGAATCATCAGCATCGTTCGATACAGCAGGTTCGGTGCCGCCTCGATCAGTTGAGTAACTTCCTCATGACTCAGCACGACCGGCAGTTTTTTCGGAGTCTTCGGAAACGCCAGATCGTCGAAGGTGAGATCGCGCCGCTTCAATACCTTCCTGTATAGGAAGCGTAAAGCCGAAATCCGGCCCTCCACCGTGCCGGGCGCCAGCTTCCTCTTTTGCAAAAGATGGACTTGATACTGACGCAGCTCTTCGGCGCCCATGCCCTCGGGTGACTTACCATAATGTTCGGCGAACTCGCGTACAGCAAAGATGTAGCCGCGAATCGTCTCGGAAGAATAGTTTCGCCGCTGGAGTTCTTCCAGCATGCGTTGACGTAGTGGGGTCACAGAAATCTCCTTTCCTGTGACCCCGACCTTATCGCTGTTTCACGCCTCGCGGAGAACCACGCATCTGCGTCCGCCGCGCCAGCGGCTTACTTGTAACGCGCTATTCGTGGACGTTGGACCGTTGCCCCTTCGCGATTATTCACGCGCGACGGCCCAGGATTACTTTCCGAATTGCGAGCGGATTGTCGGCGACCCGGAACTTGGTGACCTGCCCCTGATTTCGTTGTCTCAAGTCGCGTGCGCAGCCCACCAGACCGTCCCCCAAATTTCCCCGGCTCCGTTTCAGCGTCAGCGGTTTAGGATTAGCCTAGGAGCAGTGGCAGAGTCGATTAGCGGCAAGCTCGCGGATATTGTGCTGCCCGAATCGGGCGGCACCCAGGTCAGACTCGGATCGCTATGGGAGAATAACCCGGCCGCGATTGTCTTCTTACGGCACTATGGATGAATCTTCTGCCGCGAGCATGTCGCGCAGTTGCGCGACCACGAAAACGAGTTTCGGGCGCTGGGAGCATCGCTGGCCGCTATTGGGCTGGGTGACTTGAATTATGCCCGCCTGTTTCGAGAGGAGAGCCAGATCGCGTTTCCTTTGCTGGTCGATAGCGGGAGAAAAGCCTACAAGGCCGCGCAGCTCAAATCCGGGAACGTGTTTCACATCTTCCGGCACGACAACTCAGAAGCGCGAGGCCGCGCCAAGGCAGCCGGATACAGGCAGAACCGGCTCGGGAAAAATCCTTTTCAACTCGGTGCCAGCTTTGTGTTCGCTCCCGGCAATCGCGACCTCTTGATTCACCTGAACCGTACCTTCAGCGACCATGCAGATCCCAAGGAGTTGTTGGCCGCCCTGCGCTAGCCCTCAAAGCAGTCGCGTTTTGTTAATTCTCAATACTCATTAGCCGGGGAGCAGTCACAACGAACTTCCCTAATGCTCCAGGCGCGGCTTCACCTTACGGAAGCCGGCCGGGACGGCAAATTCCGAGTCGCCCAGAGGAGCTTGCCAAAATAGCAATGCCGGAAAGGAATGCGAGTCTGCGTAACATGGAATCGTTTCTTATTGTTTGTTTCGGGCGTTCAGTTTGCCGAATTCGGCATACAGTTGCGCGATTTTCTGCTGGTTTGCCTTTACGAAGTTGATGTTTGCCGGCAGGATATCCCTCGGCGGCGGCATGCCCGGCTTTTCATATTGAGCGGCGACGTAGGCGATCATCAAAGCGGCGCTCACGTTCCAGTAATCGCGAAAGGAGAGTCCGGAGCTCTCGATCGCCTGGACCGCTCCGGGGGCTTCGGCTCTGGCGCGCTTCTCCATCTCGGTGAGACTCTTGGCGTCTCCAATATCGGTCTTGTTCATGCGGAACTGCGGGTGCGCCTTCATGTAGGCCGCGAGTTTCCGATTCGAGACGGCCCATTCGTCCACTTTGGGCATGGTGAGTTTGTAAGAGCGCCAAGCTTCCATGTCGGAGTTGGCTGCGTGAGACTTCGTGGAAGTCTGCGCGAGCAACGGGACCGCCATGAGGGCAGCGGAACAAATCGTCCTGAGGAGGAAACGCTTGAGCATGAAGCGAGGATCTCATAGATAAAGACTAGGGCGCAAGTGTAATGCACTTTACTTTACGGCCAATCCCGGAACTTGCTACATTTTCGGTCCAGCAAGATGCGCCGTCTGATCGGGTGCCGATCAGGGCGAAGCTCAATTCGATACAGGCGGCTGTTGGAGAACCGCCCGAACGTCTTCCGGCAGCTTGTTCCCATTCGCCAGCATTAAGCTCAACTGCCACCTCTGGGTCTCGCTCAATACCTTCTCGAATCCGGGCATCCCGCTGAGCCGGATGCCGTTCGCCACCTTCCAATAGGTCTCTCCCGCCGGATCGTCCGTGACGCCCTTACCCTTGAATAATTGCGGCGGACGCGGGAACATGCCCTTGGCGATCGCAGTCTCGGGCTGGCCCGGCAGTCCATGGCAGACGGCGCAATGCGTTCGATAGAGATGCGCGCCGGCCAGGTAATTCGCATCGCTCACGGAAAGCGGCGAATTCTTCGGAGCCTCTTTGCGGATGCGCGCTTTGAGTGCCATATGCGCCAATTGCTTTTCAAACGGCATCGGCGCCGCAGCAGTCGCCACCGGCGCAAAGCCGAAATGGAAATAAATGTAGGCAGCCAACGGCCAGGCGATCAGGCCTATGAGAATTCCAAGCAACAATCGTCCCATGGGGAGTCTTTATCTTAACTTGGATTACTTATCAAGCGACGTACACAACTATTAGTTGAGTAGGCTTGGTGCCGACGGCAGGCTTCTATTTCTTCGGTTCGTTCCAGTTTTTATAGTCAGCGAGCAGATTCTCGATTTTCTGTTTGTTTGCCTTTACAAAAGCGATGTTTTCCGGCAAAACACTGCTGGGCGGCGGCGGCATGCCCGGCTTCTCTAATTCAGTAATCGTGTAGGAGAGCGTCACCGTCATGAAGATATTCCACCATTCGCGATAGGACAATCCCGAGCTCTCGATCGCCTTTACCAGTCCGGGCGCTTCGGTCCTAGCCCGGTGCTCCATTTCGGCAAAGCTGTGGGTACCCGCGATACCATCCCGCATTTTTTTGAACTCGGGGTGCGCCTTCAGATACACCCCGATTTTCTGATTAGCTGCGGCCCATTGATCCACCTTCGGCATGGTCAGTTTGTAGGTTCGCCAATCCAGGGTTCGGGAACTGGCGGCGTGAGATTTCGCGGAAGTCTGTGCGAGCAGCGGAACCGTTATAAGCACCGCACAGGAAAGTGTTGCAACGAACAAACGCTGGAGCATGGCGTGAGGATCTCATATAAACAGATTAGGCGCAACAGGCGGTGGCCATCGTCGCCTAAGCTACTCCTGCCGCAGGACTTGCATGGGATCAAGATGGGCGGCACGGCCGGCGGGCACAGCAGAAGCGAGAGCGGCGACCGCGAGCACTCCGATTGCGACGGCCGCATAGGTCAGCGGGTCGAGCCGGGAAACATCGTAGAGCATGCTGGCGAGCAGGCGCGACAGAGATGCAGCGAGCGCGAGGCCGGCGATGCAGCCAACGAGCGAGACGCTGAGACCTTGGACAAGAAAACGATTTCGGATTTGGCCGGGCAGCGCGCCGAGCGCCATGCGCAGGCCGATTTCGCGCTGCCGCAGCGCGACCAGATAGGAAAGCGTTCCGTAAATTCCGAGCGCCGCAAGCGAAATCGCGGTCAAGGCAAACAGCGAGAGCAGCAGCGTGCGGAAGCGGGCCTCGGAGTCGCTTTCGTATAGGTGCTGTTTGAGCGGCATGACATCAAACACAGAGCGGCTAGGCGCAACTTGATGAATCTTGCGTCGGAGCGTGTTGGCGAGCGCCAAGGGTTTGCCGTGCGTGCGGATGAGGAAGTAGGGCGAAGGATTGGAGTTCGGGGAACACCAGTAAAACGTCGGTACGGGCGCCTGATTTAGGCCGTCTTCGCGGGCGTCGCCGACGACGCCGACGATTTCCGGCTTTGGATCGACCGCGGTAATTGTCAAGTGACGGCCGATTACCGTTTGGTTCGGGAAATAGGTCTCGACAAAGCTGCGGTTGACCACGGCGGTCGCCCACAGCTTATCTTCTTTGCACGTGCTTCCAGCAAGGATCGGGATGCGCAGCGTTTTGAAATATGGGCCATAGACGAGTTCCTCATTTGCGGTGATTTTCCGATCCGGGGAAACGGCGGCACCCGTTACTTTGACATCCACGGGGTATCCGCTAGTAGCGCCAGGAACGGACGCGCTGATCGCGGCGGATTCTACGCCGGGAACGGCTGCGATACCGTCCAGCATGCGCTTCCTGGACTGAAGCATCTTTTTCTGATTATTGGTTTCGGCGTAATTGCCGCTGATGCGAAGGGTCAGTACATGGTTCGGATCGAAGCCGGGAGAAACGCGGCCGAGTTCCTGGAAGCTGCGCAATAGCAAGCCGGCGCCCACGAGCAAAATAACGGCGAGTGCGACCTGCACGCCGACCAAAGTCCACTGCAGCGGCGCACGGGCCGAGACCTGGGTCCGGCTAATGGAGCTGAGTGTCGAGGAGATCGAGCGGCGAGAAGCGATCAATGCCGGAACCAATGCACAGAGCAGCGTCGCCACCAATGCGCATCCAAGTGTGTAAAGGACAAGCTGCCAATCAAGCGTAATCTGATCTACCCGCGGAAGAGCTTTGGCCATTGAGTGAAAGACGCGAATGGCTGCAGCGGCAATTCCAAGGCCGAGAACCGAACCGGCGATTGCGAGCACAAAAGCTTCCGTCAGAAGCTGAGCGATGATTGACCCGCGTGAGGCGCCGAGCGCATAGCGGATCGAAATCTCATGCGCGCGCCGGGTAGTACGGGAAAGCAGCAGCGCGGCGATATTGGTGCAGGCGATCAACAGCAGCAGCGTGACTGCTCCGAATAAAATCCAGAGCGAGCGGCGGGAGCCGGAGACAACGGTTTCTTTCAGCGGTTGAATCTCCGCCATCAGATTCTTGTCGGTTTTCGGAAACTGGCGCGCGAGCCGCGCCTGTACGGTATCAAGATCGGCGCGTGCGCGGGCAACCGTGACTCCGGGCTTGATGCGGCCGATGCCCGTAAACCACGTGAAGCTTCGATCCTGGACGATGGGTGCATCCATGGGCACCGGAGACCAAATATCGACGTCTTTATCCGGGAAATGAAAGCTGGGCGGCAGGACTCCGACGATTGGGACCGAGAACGAATCGAAACGCAGCGTTTTTCCCAATACGTGAGGATCGGCATGGAAAAGTCGATGCCAAAGCCGGTCGCTGATCAGAACCGCGTGTGGGCCGCCGAAATGCTCCTCGGCCGGCGTGAAATCGCGGCCCAGCTCGGGAGAGATTCCTAAGACCTGGAAAAAACGCGGTGTTACATCCGCTAACACCAGACGCTCAGGACTGGAACCGGAGGCCTCCGAGACGCTTTGTGTATAAGAACCCGCGATCGCCTGAAATGTCGAGTTGTCTTTGTTCCATTCTTCGAGCCGGACCGGCGCGATCGGGTTCGGTGGGTTGTTCTTTGTCCTGTTGTATTGGTGCAAAACCACAAGTTCGCCGGGTTCGGGATATGGAAGCGGGCGCAGTAACACAGCATTGATCGCCGAAAAAACCGCGCTATTGGCGCCAATGCCAAGCGCTAGCGTCACGATGATTATTGCCGAAAATCCCGGCGAGCGGCGCATGAAGCGAAACGCCGATCTCAGATTCGCCAGCGTGGTCTCAATGAGGGCGAGGCGGTGCGCGTCGCGGCACTCTTCTTTGACCTGCTCGCCGCCACCGAATTCCAAGCGGGCCTGCCAGCGCGCCTGTTCCGGCGAAAGCCCGGCGGCGATTTTCTGTTGGATCACTGAATCAACGTGAAAGCGAATCTCTGAATCCAGTTCCTTCTCAATCGCCGATTTGCGCAGAAAGAATTTGAACCGCTTCATGATTACTCCGCCATCTGCATAATCAGCGCGACGGCTCCGGCCAGCCGCTGCCAGTTCGCTTCCTCTTTCGCTAACTGCTTGCGTCCTTTGGCGGAAAGCTTATAGAATTTCGCCTGCCTTCCGTTCTCCGATTCGCCCCAGGTTGCGTCCAGCCAGCCGCGCCGCTCCAAACGGTGCAGCGCGGGATAAAGCGAGCCTTGCTGCACCTGCAAAACCTCCTTCGAGATCTGATGGATGCGGAGAGAAATGCCGTAGCCGTGTACCGGCCCCAGCGCCACAATCTTCAAAATGAGCATGTCCAGCGTACCCTGCAGCAGTTCGGATTTTTCGACCGGCATTGTTCTCTCTCCTAGACTCTCTACATATTACATCCGCGATATGTAGGATGTCAAGGAGAAGGCCCCCTTAGGGCTTTCAGCCTGCGGGATCGCTTACGCTTCCATCTCAGTTTCGGTTTTTCGGCTTTAAAGCCAGTCGTGACCTCGCGAGAGAGGTTGAGATGGGCGCCAACCACGGGCGAACGGCGTAACGCTTGGAGAATGCCGCTTTTCTTTACTGGCTTATTTATGTTGCTGATGGCCGGCCTTTTGCATCCAGTGATATAGCCATGTCAATGCGGGTTGCACTGAGAATTCTTGCCGGCGCGCTGGCGGTCGCGATAGGACTGTTGGTCTGGCGCTGGGGAGCGGCCGGAAGCAGTCGCACCCCGAGCGCCGCTGTTGCCCAAACGCCGACCCGCACCTCCGCAGGCCACGCCCCGGCCACGCCCATCGATAAAGGGCCTACCAACGTTTACGCTCACGACCTTCTGCTGCGCAAAGGCTCAAACTTCCGCATTTATATCCCCTGGTTTCGCGGCCAAATGGTGCGCACCAAGCCCAGCGTGATTCCCTCGTTCGACGATCTCGATTCGTTCTACCTCGATGTGAAGGCCGGCGTGATCCACGCCAATATCGGCGATATCGGCGCTTTCATGAACGACAGCGGAGCCGCTTCTCATTCGCCGCTCAAGAACATGAAGCTTTCGGGAGACGGCAACCTGATCCATCTCAAAGGAACACTGCACAAGTTTCTGATTCCGATTCCGATCGAACTCGTTGGGCAGATCTCCGCCGCGCCCAACGACGAAATTCATATCCACGTCACCAAATTGAACGTGCTGAAGATTCCCTTTAAAGGTCTGCTGGGCGCGTTTCATGTTCAGCTTTCCGATCTGTTCAATCCTAAGGGCAGCGCGGGGATCCGGGTAAAGGGCAACGATATTTATCTCGACACCGAAAAGCTTCTGCCGCCGCCGCATATCCGCGGCGCACTGACCAGCGTCCGCATCGTGAACCCGGACCTGGAAATCGTCTTTGGAAAAGGCAAAGGCGAAGTGAACCGGGTGAAGCAATGGCGCAATTTCCTGCGGCTGCGCGACGGCACCCTCGATTTCGGCAAGCTGACCATGCACCACGTGGACATCATCATGGTCGATATCTCGAAAGACGCCTGGTTCGATCTGGATCTGGCTCACTACCAGGACCAGATGGTCTATGGTTACACCCACATGACACCGAACGCGGGATTGCAGATCTTCATGCCCGACGTGGACGAGCTTCCGGCAAAGAAGGCCAAAACCATCGGTTTGCAGTGGGTAAAGCATCGGAACGAAGCGCCGCCGCCGGGGGTCTATTCGAAGTAGAAGAGACGGATGAACGGGATTGGTTCGCCGCTCCATGGCCTCCTCCGGCGGTACGATAAGCACGAGGAGAGTTGCCACTATGCTGCAAGATCCGTCTCAAGTCATCACGCGCCGCCATCTGCTTGCTTCCGGCGCAAGTATTGCCGCCGCGCCGCTGCTCATGAGAGCTGCCGCGCCCGCGAGCACCGTCTCCATCCGCCGCTGCCGCAACTATCGCGATTTCGAGAGCCAGCTTGCCAAAGCCTGCGATCAGATCGGCGGCATCCAATCGCTGGTTCGCGGCAAAACCGTAGGGCTGAAGCTGAATCTGACCGGCAATCCAGCGAATTGGCCTCTGACCCCCGATCTTCCCTATCGCACCAATCACCAAACGCTCGCCGCAACGGTCCATGTGCTGGCCCGGGCCGGCGCGCGCCGCGTCCGCATCATCGAAAGCTTTTTCCCCGCCACCGAGGATCTCGCGCTCTGGGACCGCTACGGCATCGACGTAAATGCGATTAACAACCTGGGCGTGCCCATCGATTGGGAAAACGTACAAAACCTCGGCAAATACAAAAAGTATGTTCGCCTGAAGGTGCCGGAGGGCGGCTATATGTTCCCGGCATACACCATCAATGAAGTATTTACTAAGTGCGACACCTACGTCTCGCTCGCCAAGCTGAAGAATCATTGGATTGCGGGCGTGACGCTTTCGCTGAAGAATGATTTCGGCATTACGCCCTGCTCGCTCTACGGCGGCGATTGCGGCCACAGTGGCAACGAGCATCCCACACAAGAGCGCGCGCCGGTGCTGCACAAGGGCATCGAGAAGCCTCCGGCGGGAGTGGATGCCGAACTGCATCCGGATTCGCCGCGTGTTCCCGGCTATCGCGTTCCTCGCATCGTGGCCGACGAAGCCGGCATCCGTCCGATTGATCTTGCCATCATCGACGGTGTCGAAACCGTGCGCGGCGGCGAAGGCCCCTGGATACACGGTGTGGAGAAGATGACTCCGGGCGTCATCGTCGTAGGCCGGAATCCCGTCTGTACCGATGCTGTCGCCATGGCGGTCATGAAATACAATCCCCGGGCCCAGCGCGGCACGCCGCCCTTCCTGCGCGGCGACAACACGCTCACCCTCGCCGAAGCCAAGGGCGTCGGCACGACGGACCTGAACCGCATCGAAATCGCGGGCCTCTCTTTGAAAGAAGCGCGCATCGATTTCGGCCCCGGCGCTACCGGAAAGACACTGGCTCAAATGCGCGCGAGCTGACCGCTCTATGCCGGCAAGGATTGACGTACTGCTCCGCGAACTGGCAGTAACGCTTCGCGGGCTCCGGCGGGACCGCACTTTCACACTTGTTTCCGTGGCGCTGCTGGCGCTCGGCATTGGGCTGACCTCGGCGGTTGTCTCGCTGCTTTGGCGAATTGCTTATGCGCAACTCCCCATACCCGATCCGTCGCATCTTTACACGCTGAACACGAGGGTCGGCACGCCAACTTACCGCTACCTGGCCGCCCACTTGGGCGCAGGCCCCAAGCTGATCGCTCGCCACGACGAGCGGGTAAACATCGAGACGGCCGAAGGCTCGCGGCATCTGGACGCCGACTTCGTCTCCGGGAATTATTTCGGCGCCCTCGGCGTGCGGCCGGTCCTCGGCAGAGCCGTTGAACCCTCAGACGATTCGCGCTCGGGCAGGCAGTTCGTCGCCGTACTCGCTTACGGATTCTGGCAGCAGGCGTTTGGCGGCCAAATCTCCGCACTCGGCGCTCCGGTTCGCATCAACGGTGTTCCCTTCCGCGTTATCGGGATCGCGCCGCCGCATTTCACCGGATTGATTGCCGCACGCAATCCGCAGTTATACCTGCCGGTTGCGGCCTTCCCTGCCCTGAATCCAGGATGGGACGCATTCAATAAATGGAGCGTCCATTGGCTCGACATTTTTGTCCGAACGCCGCCAAACTTGCCGGTCGCGAGCGCCGAAGCGCAATGGGCGCCGGTCTATCGCGACGCAGTGCGGCAAGAGCTTGCGAACGAAGGCCCGCAATCGCAGCAATATCTTCGCAAGCTGAGACATGAAAAGCTGTCGCTCACCCCGGCGCAGCAGGGCGTACATTGGATGCTCAGCGGCTGGAAGAATCCGCTGCGTGTGCTGCTCTGGATGGCGCTCTCCGTATTGCTGCTGGTCACCATCAACGTAGCGGGACTAGCGGTCGTTCGGTCGGTAAAGCAGCGTCACGAGATGCTCATCCGCTATGCCGTGGGAGCAAGCCGGGCGGCGGTAGTGCGTTTGTATTTTGCGCAAACAATGGCCCTGGCGCTGCTCGCGGGATTGGCGGCAATCCTGGTGGCCCGTTGGGGCGCGAAGGCTCTGGTGTATCTGGGAGGATTGCATCTGCACGGCACGGCGTTGCCGGTAGGGCTTGGCGCCTCCGCTTTGGGCTTGCACTGGGCAGCGGCGATTATTGCCGGACTCCTGGCCGGAATGCTACCGGCCTGGCACGCCGCGCGGATGAGTCTGGCCGGTGGCTTGAGCGAGGGCGCCACAACGCACTCGGCCAGTCGGTCGCATACCCGCTCCCGGCGGATTCTAGCGGCCGCACAGATCGCGCTCTCGCTGGTTCTGTTAATCGCCGCGGGGCTTTTCGCCCAAGCGCTGTACAAGCTGGTCTCCGTGCCGCTCGGTTTCAACCCACGCCACCTCATGTTGTTTTCGGTCGATCCGAAAATCTCCGGCGCGACCGCGCAATCGGCGACCACACTTTTTCAACGGATCGATCAGCGCGTTCGCAGCACGCCTGGAGTCGCGAACGTATCGTACGGAACCAGTGGCCCGTTTCCGCAAGCAGTGAACACGGCCGTGGTCATTCCCACAACACCGGACGCGAAATCGAAGCATCAGCGCGGGTTTCGCTCCTTCATTGGGCCGGGATATTTCCGCACGCTTGGCATTCCGATGGCTGCCGGAAGAGAATTCAATCAACGCGACCGGGCAAACACACCCGGCGTCGTCATCATCGACCAGACGATGGCAAAGAAACTATACGGCGACGCGAACCCGATCGGAAAGACGGTGACGATCGGGGTGACCCCGAAGCGGCTGGCAACGATTGTTGGAGTCGTAGCCGATTACAACATTTCCTGGACGCGCGCGCACAGTCCGCTCCTCTACACGCCGGTCAGCCAGGCGAGCGGCCTGCAAGAGATGACGTTTTATGTGCGCACGGCGCCTAACGTCCAGCTAAGCGCTCGCGATATCCGCGAGCTAATTCAACATGAGGCACCCGAAACACCCGCCTTCGACATCGGGAGCATGGGGGCGAGCACCGCGGGATTCGCTTCGGGACAGCGCGCGATGGCGCTGCTCACGGGAGCATTCGCAGGGCTGGCCTTGCTCATCGCTTTGGTGGGCATTTACGGCGTGATCGCGTATAGCGCGTCTTTGCGAACCGTCGAATTTGGCGTGCGCGTAGCCGTAGGCGCCGAACCCCGGCATATTCGCGCGCTCATCCTGCGCGAAGCAGGCTGGATTCTTCTGGGCGGCCTGATTTTGGCCGTGCCGCTTGCGTTTTTCGGCTTGCAGACCATCCGCACCCAGATGTTCGCGGTGAGCATTGACCGTATCGGCGTTTATATTGCGGCTACCGCCCTGGTGATCGGATGCACTCTCCTTGCGGCTCTCATTCCAGCAAGACGGGCAACACGAATGAACGTGCAGGCTGCACTGAGACACGAATAGAGACGTGGCGCACGCATTTTTGCGTGCTCTTGGCAAACCTGCTTGGCACGCCGAACGCTTGCTCCACACTATAATCCGTAGCTGATGAGCAAAAAGGGTTCGGACCGGCGCGACTTTTTAAAGACTTTGGGTCTGGCAGGCACGGCGGCGTTACCTGCGCATGCCGCTGCCACCTCTCAGCCGCAACCTTCCGCCGAAAGAGCCGGCAAGGAAGACATCAACTATCCGCGCAGCTTTACCGGCCCGGCGTTGAAGATGATCTCCTTCCCGCTGGGCGGCGTGGCTGCGGGCAGCGTCGGCCTCGGAGGGCGAGGCCAACTGCGCGATTGGGAGATTTTCAATCGCCCGGCGGTCGGCAATTCCCTGCTCTATTCGTTCGCCGGGCTTTGGGTTCACTCTCCAGGCTCCGACCCCAGCGCCTATGTTCTGGAATCGCGCATCGAACCGCCTTACCAAGGCCAGGACGGGCTCGGATCGCGCAATGCGCCCGGTTTGCCGCGGCTCGAAGGCGCGACCTTCACAGGCGAGTTTCCCCAAGCGCGCGTCGATTTCCACGACACCCGTTTGCCGGTGCAAATCAGTTTGCACGCGGGCACTCCGTTCATTCCGCTCGATGCGGACGCATCCGGACTGCCTCTGGCGCACCTCCGCTATCGCGTGACGAACACCGGCAGCAAAACAGCGGGCGTGTCGATTTCGTTCTCCATTGAAAACCCAGTCAAGCGGAGCAAGCTTACGCCGATCGCTTCAAGCGTCCAAGACCAGCGCAAGAACGAACTGCGCGGCAAAGGTCCGCTGCGCGGCTTGTTCATGCACAATCCGGGACTGACGGAGAAAGATCCCGATAACGGCAGTTTCGTGATGGCGGTTCTCAATCCCGATGGCGCGCGGTTTTCGAACCTGATTGGCTGGCCGAGCGGCCGCTGGTGGGATAGCCCGCTGCTCTTCTGGGACGATTTTTCGAGCGATGGCGAATTGGGCCCCGAGCCGGACAAGCCAAGCGCTGTCGGCGCGCTTTGCCTCAAGCGCGAACTTGCGCCGGGCCAACACGCCGACTATTCTTTCCTACTCGCCTGGCATTTTCCCAATCGCACGCCGCACCGCTGCGGCTGGGAAGCGCCGAAGGGCCACGAAAACGACCTCATCGGAAACTGGTACACGCAGAAATTCGCCGATGCCTGGGCGGTTGCCGAACATGCAGCGGCGCATCTCGCTTCTCTCGAACAGCGCACGGCCCGCTTTGTGCAGGCGATTCGCGAAAGCACGATTCCGGGACCAGTTAAGGATGCGGCGATGTCGAATCTCTCGACCTTTGTGACGCCCACCTGCTTCCGCACCGCCGATGGAGAGTTTCATGCTTTCGAAGGTTCCGACGACAACAGCGGCTGCTGCTTCGGCAATTGCACGCACGTTTGGAACTACGAGACCGCGACCTCGCACCTGTTTCCGTCGCTCGCGCATTCGCTGCGGCGCAGCGCTTTTGGCTATTCGATGGACGAGCGGGGCGGGATGCATTTCCGCGAAATCTTACCCAGCGGCATCCAACGCTTTCCTTTCATCGCCGCCGACGGCCAGATGGGCCAGATCCTGAAGGCATACATCGACTGGCAGCAGAGCGGCGATCCGGCCTACTTGAAAGAGTTTTGGCCCAAGGTCAAGCGCGCGATCGCTTTCGCCTGGATTCCCGGCGGCTGGGACGAGAATCGCGACGGCGTGATGGAAGGGGTCCAGCACAACACCTACGATGTCGAATTCTACGGCCCTAATCCGGAATGTGGCATTTACTATCTCGGCGCGCTGCGGGCCGCCGAGGAGATGGCGAAAGCGGCACACGATAGCGAAAGCGCGGCCACCTACCGGCGTCTGTTTGAAAACGGCAGGAAATGGTTCGACGCCCATCTGTTCAACGGCTCCTATTACATCCAGAAGATCGAAGGCCGTCCGGCATCCGACATCGCGGCTGGTCTGCGCACCGGCGCGGGCGCCGAGAATCCGGAACACCCGCAATATCAGGTCGGCGACGGCTGCCTGCTCGATCAACTTATCGGACAATATCTGGCCGATGTCGCCGGCCTCGGTTCTTTACTCGATCCGGCAAAGATTCACAAAACGCTCGCCTCGGTATATCGCTACAACCACCGAGCCGCACTCTACGACCACGATTGTGTCGAGCGCACCTATGCCCTCAACGATGAATCCGCTCTGATCGTCTGCGATTACCCGAAAGGCGACCGGCCGAGAACTCCCTTCCCTTATTTCGCCGAAGTGTGGACCGGACTGGAGTATTCGACCGCGGCACTGATGCTCTATCGCGGCCTGCATCGGGAAGGCGTCAACGCCTTTGCCGAAGCCCGGCGGCGTTACGATGGCATCCGGCGCAATCCGTGGGACGAACCCGAATGCGGCCATCATTATGCGCGCGCCATGTCTTCCTGGTCCGGCATTCTGGCGCTCAGTGGTTTCCGCTATCGCGGTCCCGAGCGGCGCGTCGCCATCGATCCGCCGGTGAAGCAACCGGGCTTTCGCTCGTTTTGGTCCACCGGCACAGGCTGGGGCGCTTTCTCGCTGCCTGGCGATGGCGCGCTCACTTTGCGTGTGATCGAAGGCAGTCTCCCGCTGCGGGAAATTCGCTTTCCATCCGCCGGCGCCGTGCAGTTACAGGCTTCAGCCGGCGGCGAGCCGCTGCCCTACCAACTTCAGGCGCGGAACGGCCACGCCATGGTCACACTGAAAACGGAACTGAAGCTCAAACCCGGAACGGAACTGACATTCGCACCGCGCAAAAGGTGATGGGCTAGCCCCCGCTAGTGTGGTCTGTACACTTAAAATCGTGTGCCGCCCTTCATCACAGCCCGGCAGTTGCATCTCTTAACCGCCATTTTATGTTTTGCCGCTCTGTCGCGCGCCGCCGAAGCGCCACGCGCCCGCCGCATGGTCATCATAAAGATCGACGGCTTGAACGGAGGCGTGCTCGATCGTTACATGCACCAAATCGATCCGGCTACCGGCAAGCCTGAGCTTCCCTGGTTCGCACATATCTTTCTCGATCGCGGTACTGTTTTCAAGAATTTTTACACCCGCGGCATCAGTCTTTCCGCACCCTCCTGGTCTATCCTCGATACCGGCCGCCACGCCATCATCCGCGGCAACGTCGAGTATGACCGCTATACCGGCAGAATCTACGATTACCTGAACTTTTTCCCCTACTATCTGAACTATGCCCGCAAACACAGGGCCGCCATGCCGGGCGTGCTCGTGCTCGACCGCGCGGGAATTCCACTGCTGAGCGATCACTTCGGATTCCAGCAGCGTTTCCAGAGTTTTCAGCTCTTTCAAAGAGGAGTCCACTGGGCGACCTTAGCGCACACCCTCAAGCGGCGGTTTTCGTCGCGAGCCATCCTGTCGTCTATCGAAGGGGCCGGCTCTCCGCCGCTCGGCGAAACACTCCTGCGGTCAACGGAAACGCGGCTGCAGCGCGATCTGCAAAATCCGCGCATGCTCTATCTGGATTTCTTCACCGGCGAGATCGACCACACCGGTCACGAGACCAACGATCCCGCGGCGCTCCTCGCCGCGCTCAAGCACTTGGACGCGACTGTGGGCCGCATTTGGATGACCAGCCAAAACAGCCCGCTCGCAAACGAGACCGTCTTCGCCGCCGTCTCCGATCACGGCATGAACAACGTTCCGGGCGTGATCAGCCAGACCTTCAGTTTGCCGGATCTGTTCAATAGCCCGGCCGGCGGCGCGCATCACGTCCTGACCGACCGTTATCAGATGAGCGATTTCAAGCTGAAGGGACTGAATCCGATGGTGCATCGCGTGATCACGCCAAGCACCGCTTCCTTCTACCTGGCCGGCAAAGCTTCCGAGTATCCGACCGCATGGCTCGACATCGACGGCAACGAGCGCGCCGCGGTGCAGTTTCGCAACAGCGATTTAAATAAGATCCAAATCCTGCTGCAGCAGCTTGCCAAGCCGGATTTGCCGCCCCGGATTCGCGGTGCGGCGGCTGCGTGCATGCGCCAGACCATCGATCGCTATCGCGGCGCCTGGACGCGCACAGCCGATGCCCTCGACACCGAAATGGCTGCTCTCGAACAGGCCATCGAAGCACGCATGCGCGAGGTCAAACAACAGCCCAAGCGATGGACGCAAAAACAGCGCAAGAGCGGCCGGCGAGGCGCCGCGATCCGGCGCAGGAACGAGCTGAGGAGTTGGGAGCGGGAGCATGCCGCCTATTCTTCCTATGCCGCGCATCTCCGCGCTCTGCTTGCATTCAAGCCCGATCCCCAGCGCCCACTGCAACAACAAATCTCCGATTTGATCCCCGCAGATTCGCTCGGTGACCCCAACACGGTTTACGATCTGCAGCATTACGTCGCCGGACCGGCCGCGGGCGGACTTGTCCTGGCTGCGGACGGAACGCTGGATGAAGCCCGCTCCTTCCGCCACATCGATTACTTCCCCCTGCTCACTTCGCAGCACGCGCGCAACAATCCCCAGCCCGAAGTTTCACCCCGTCCGATCGATTTCCTCGTCAAGTGCCTTCCCGATCATGCCTACGAACCGGAACATAGCGCGTCGCAGCACGCTTACTGGCTCTATGGCGCTGAGGACAGCCAGCTCGTCATTCTCACTGACAAGGCGGGACGCATCGCTGTGCGGCCCATACGCGAACTGTCGCAGCATGCGAGCGGAAACATAACTTGGATCCCGCAGCCCTGGCGCGCTGGCCTTCCGCTGCACTTATTCGACGACCCTAAGCTGCGCATCCCTGCCGGCGAATCCCGAGCGCAGTGGCTTTCCCAATGGCACACCGAGCGCGAATGGCTCGACGCCACCAACCAATGCCTTTATTCGGATGCCGTCATTGGCCTTACCGAAGAACTGCGTCCCATCGCGCCTCTCATCTCAGGACCGCCCGGCATCAGCCCCGTGCTGCTTCGCTACGAGCGGATGCGGCGCCAACTAGTACAGGCCGATCTGCACATCTTCGCCTCCAATCATTGGAACTTCAACACCCGCTTCCCCAATCCCGGAGGCAACCACGGCAGTTTCTTCCGTATTTCGACTCACTCCGTTTGGATGCTCGCGGGCGCCGGTATCCCCCACCGAGTCATCGAGCGACCCTACGATGGCCTGAACTTCGCGAATACTATGCTTTCCCTGGTGGGCCGCACTCCGCCGCTGCCGGACCGCGTGGTTTCATTAGCCACGAATACACAGAAATAAACACCACTACAACTTCACAGCGGCCGAGTGAATCCGATTCGTGAGCTGCTTATGCCACGCCACATCCGGCCACATTCCCGCGAACTGCGGTCCGCAAAAATTGCTGGTGGCCATGGAGACCCAGCGGCCGGTCGAAGCTGCGCTTTCGACGCCCGTTTTACACAGGTCCTTCAACCAGCCCCACTTGAGCAGCGGCCAGTCCTTATAATCGACCACGCTCCAGCACTCGGTGGTAATGAGCGGTTTGTTGCTCCGGCGCGACCACTTCGCCGCAAGCTGAATCCGCTCTTTCAGCTTCGAGTTCCAATGACCCGGATCGGATTCGTAGAGCGTTTGACCTTTGTCCACCAGATTCTCGTAGCCTTTTTCGCTGAATTTTTCGTAGTGATAACCCACTTTGTCGTAGAAATCCGAAGCGGACGCCATCCAGATGTGCAGTTCCATGAAGTCCAGCATGGAGACATCCTGCTTCTGCCAGGTGTCCCATTCTGAGGTCTGCGAAAAAGTGTAATCGAGGTTGGGATACGCCTTACGGACAACCTCGATCGAATCGCGCATCCATTTCACGCCCGTAGCATTGCTCCTCTTCGTATTCTTGGGTAGAAACGGCGCCCAGATGTCGAGTGGAAATTCGTTGCACAGGTCCACATAGAGAAGATGCTCGATAAGACCATCGGCGGCGATGCTGTCGAGGGTGGTTTTCCAGATGCGTCCAAGGTCCTCAGGCGTGTGGATGTGCATGCGGGTGTTGTCCGCATCCTGTCGGAACCAGGTGGATAGAGCGACTCGCAATTGGCGCTCGGCGCATTTTTTGATGAACTCATTCAGAGCGGGCTGCACTTGGACGCGATTCTTGGCCGGGCTGCCCCAATCCTGCACGCTCCAGACCGGAATGAGAGTCCATACGCGATGCGGATCGGCCGCGACCAGATGCGGGTAAGGATCGATGCGGACGGCATTGTAGCCGCGGGAAGCCAAGCCGTCCAGAATGCGGTCCCAATCCTCGTATCCGGCTCCGGGCCAGCGCCTTTCGAGCCAGGAGAAATCCCACATGGTAATGGCGAGAGGCTGTTTGATCTGGTGCAGCCGCTTGCCCTTACCGGCGGCCTGGACCTGCGAAGAAGCCGCTGCAGCCGCGGCTGCTGTTGCCAAAAACGTCCTTCTATTCATGGGGTACTCCGTTGAGATGGGAGAGCGAATGAATTGGCTTGCCCGAAGTATCGAAATTTTCCGGCGCCAGCCAGCGCTCGAAATTCGCCTTGCGTTCCGGCCATTCCGAATCCAGCATGGAAAACCAGGCGGTGTCGCGGTTGTGGCCCTTTACGATCCGGTGCTGGCGAAAAATACCTTCGAACTGAAATCCAAGCCGCAGCGCCGCGCGCCGCGACCGCGCATGCAGTGCATCGCACTTCCATTCGTAGCGCCGATAGTGCAACTCATCGAAAACGTAGCGCGCCAGCAGATACATGGCTTCGGTCGCGGCGGGCGTGCGCTGCAGCGGCGGGGCGAATAACACATTACCTACTTCGATGCAGCGATTCTCCGGCACGATACGCATGAGGGCGGCGTACCCGCGTGCGTTCGCCTTGTCGAGAATTGCAAAAAAGACGGAATCAGCCGCGGCCGCTTTCATTTTTAAGTCGGCCTGAAATTCGCCATGATTTGCGAAAGGCCCATACGGCAGATAACGCCATAGGCTATGGTTCGCCTCTCCCCGGATCACTTCCCATAACGCGGGTCCGTGTTTATCCGCATGAAGCGGCTGGAGCAAAACGAAACGCCCGGCAAGCGCGACCCGCGACGGAGACAAGGGCGTAACCGGGTCTACCGGCGCCCCAATAGGTTGCGAATCCATTACCAATACAGTTTACGCAGTAACCACAGTTGTCATACTCTTCAATATGCAACCGAAACCACAGATGCGTTGCGAAGTTCTTGGCCTATTGTCTCTGCTCGTTGCCTCGCCTCTGCTTTTCGCCCAGCACACCAATTACCCGCCGAAGAACCAGCTCATTCCAGGCCCCGCATGTCTGGCGTTCCAAGGACTGTGGGTAGGAGAGGACACCGCCTGCGATCCCGCCGCCTATGCAGCTTGGTTGAAGGACGTGCGCCACTGGCGGTTCGAGCGGCGGATCCGAACCGGCTATAACGGCTGGCGCTATGGAGAACCGGCGCTTCGCTGGACCGAGAGCAGCTTCATTCAGCCACAGATGATGGTTGAGGATCGATATTTTTACGATCCGGTGGCGGGCAAGTACACCGTCAATCGATATCTGAACGACCTGAAGAAACGTTACGGCGGGATCGATGCGGTTTTGATCTGGGCAACTTATCCCAACATGGGCATAGATGATCGCAACCAACTCGATATGGTGCGTTCGATGCCGGGAGGGATTGCGGGCGTCAAGCAGATGGTGGCGGATTTCCACCGGCATGGCGTGCGCGTACTGTTTCCGATGATGATGTGGGACCAGGGCACGCGCAAGCCTGATAAACCGTGGCCCCAAGCAGTTGCCGCATTCATGAAAGAGATCGGCGCCGACGGCGTGAACGGCGACACGCAACACGGCGTGCCTCTGGCGTTTTCGAAGGCGGCGGAAAAGATCGGGCATCCGCTCGCTTTTGAACCCGAACTCAGCCCTTCGGACGAAGCGCTGGCTTGGAACGTGATGACTTGGGGACAGTACGGAGGCCAATTCCAGTTTGTTCCCGGCGTGGATCGGTTCCGCTGGCTCGACCCGCGCCATATGGTCAACATCTCCGACCGCTGGAACCGCAACAAACCCAACGATCTGCAATATGCGTTCTTCAATGGCGAAGGCTGGGAAAGCTGGGAGAATATTTGGGGCATCTGGAACGGCATCACGCCGCGTGATGGCGAAGCGACGCGGCGCATGGCCACTATCGAGCGTGGCGTCGCGCGTTTTCTGACCAGCAAGGACTGGGAGCCGTTTTATCCCATGCACCGCTACGGCGTGTTCGCGAGCCGATGGCCGCTGGGAAACCAGACCGTGTGGACGATTGTGAATCGCAACGAATACGACGTGGACGGCAGACAGATGTCGGTTCCCGTGAAAAAAGGAGTTCGGTATTTCGACCTGTATCACGGAATGGAATTAACGCCGCAAATTCAAGGGAAGCTCGCGGTCCTGTACTTTCCCATCGAAGCGCATGGCTTCGGAGCAGTTCTGGCAACGCCTGGCGAGCCCAGTCCGGCGATACGGAAACTCATGGCGACGATGAAGGCAATGAGCGCTCGGCCTTTGTCCAGTTATTCAAATGAATGGAAACCGCTGGCTCAGCGGTTAGTCCCAATTGCGCCCACCAAGCCTGCCTCGAGCGCTCCGCCCGGAATGGTGCGGATTCCCGGAGGCGATTACGTTTTCAAAGTTAGTGGCACGGAAATCGAAGGCTTCAACGATATCGGTGTGGATGTTCAGTATCCGTGGGAAGATTCCGCCCGCCGTTTTCACGAACACCGCATGCACATCAAGCCGTTCTATATAGATAAATATCCGGTCACCAACGCCGAATATAAGAAATTCCTCGATGCGACACACTATCATCCCAAGGACAGTCTGAATTTTTTGCGTAACTGGAAGAATGGAAGCTATCCGGCGGGCTGGGGCAATAAGCCTGCCACCTGGGTTTCTCTACAGGATGCGCGTGCTTACGCGAAATGGGCCGGCAAACGGCTGCCGCACGAATGGGAATGGCAGCTTGCCGCGCAAGGCTTTGACGGCCGCATCTATCCCTGGGGAAACCAATGGAACGCCACCGCGGTACCGGCACCGGACAAGGGACGGATTTTGCGCGGACCCGATGACATTGATCGACATCCGGCCGGCGCCAGTCCTTTTGGAGTGATGGATTTGGTGGGCGACGTCTGGCAATGGACCGACGAATATGCCGACGAACATACCGGCGCCGCGATCCTCCGCGGCGGAAGTTACTATCAACCGCAAGGCTCGATTTGGTATTTTCCGCAAGCTTACCGGAACGACCGCCATAGTAAGCTTCTGCTGATGGCTCCGAGCTACGACCGCTCCGGCACGGTGGGATTCCGCTGCGTGGTGGATGCCCGATGAAGCGAATCGCGGACTACGATCCGAAATCTTCAAACTGGACCGAAGCGTAAGCGCCCTGGACGAACCTTAGCTGCTCTTGTGGTGCGTAATCCGCAGCACTTCCGATTCGCGGCGGCCGACGGCGTTGCGGTGATACTGCCGCGCCATCATCTCGCCGACAAATCCCAGGCAAATGAGTTGCAGAGCCGCCACCATGAGAAAGCCCGTGAACATCATCAAGGGCCCGTGCTCTTTCATCAGACTGGTCCCGAGCACAATCCAGTCAAATGCAAGCCACGCCGCGATGCCGAACGCGCATAGGAGCCCAAGCAATCCCAGCTTGCCGAAAAAGTGCATGGGCCGGGAAGCGTAGCGCAGCAGAAACGGAATGGTCAATAGATCGAAGATCACCGGCCCCAGGCGCCCGATGCCGTAATGCGACTTGCCGTGCTTGCGCTTGGCGATTTCAATCGGCACTTCGCAGATGCGGGCGCCATAGGCCGAGGCTAGCGCGGGAATGAATCGCTGCAACTCGCCGTAAAGCGGAATCTCGCGAATGAGGTCGGCGCGGAAGGCCTTGAACCCGCCGCCGAAATCGTGAATCGCCACGCCGCTGGCCTTCGCCATGAGCCAATTCGCAATCCGCGAGGGAATCTGTTTCGCAATCACACTATCGCCCGGCCGCGCCACCCGGCAGCCGCACACCATGTCGTAGCCTTCGTCCAGTTTCTCCATGAACAGCGGAATCTCTTGCGGATTATGCTGCAAATCCCCATCCATAGCGACGATGTAATCGCCGCTCGCCTGATCGAAGCCGGCGACCAAAGCCTCCGTCTTTCCATAATTGCGGCGGAGATGGACCACCGTCACGCGGCCGTCGATTTCGGCAATGTCGTCCAGCAGTTTCGCCGTCCGGTCGGCGCTGCCGTCGTCCACAAAAATGAACTCGAAGTTGTCGGCTGTGGCCTCCATAACGGCCTTGGTTTGCACGTAGACGTCGGTGACGTTCTTCTCTTCGTCGTGAAACGGAACGACCACGCTGTATTTCATCGTTTGTCCTTGAGAGTATCAGACGCCGGGCAGGCCTGGAATGTCCAAACAGCATGCTAATCTCGGTCCAGTTATGGCCTCCGCGCACGATTCGATCCAGACGGAAGGAGTCCTATCCGCGCCACGCGGCCGCGCCACACGCCTGTGGAACCGGCAAGCCTTAGTCATCGCGATAGCAGCTTTTATCTATTTTATGGGCGTCATCATTCCGCCGCATTTGATGGACGACGTCGATGCCGCCGAAGCCACGCAGGCGAAAAACTTCCTGCTCTCGGGCAACTGGGTAACGGGACATTTGAACGGGGTCGTATATATCGATAAGGCGCCGCTGAAATATTGGATCACGGCTTCGCTCTACAGCGTTTTCGGTATTCACGATTGGGTGGCGAAACTCCCCACGGCGATCGCCGCTGTGCTTCTCGTCTGGCTGGTTATGCGCATGGCGTCGTGGGCCATTTCGCGCGATGCCGGATTTTACTCCGGGCTGGTCTTGTCCACATCCATCGGGATGTATCTGTTCACACGAACGGTCATACCGGACATCATCCTCGTACTACTCATAGCCTGTACACTTTGGTGCTTTGTGCGTCTGCTCGACTCGCCCAGGCATTCGCTCGCCTGGGCATTGGCGATGTATGCGTCGGCCGCGCTCGGGGTGCTGACCAAAGGCTTCATCGGCGTTGTTTTCCCCGTGGCCATCGTCCTGGTTTATCTGCTGTTTACGGGCAAACTGCTCAACCGCGAAACCTGGCATCGGATGCACATCTTCCGCGGCGTGCTGCTGTTTCTCGCCATCGCAGCGCCCTGGCATATCCTTGCCATCATTCAAAACCCGCCGTATTTCGACTTCACCATGCATGCCAGTCCGCATTTTGGCGGGCATTATCGCGGTTTCTTCTGGTTCTACTTCATCAACGAACAAGTGCTTCGTTTCTTGAACGAAAGATGGCCGCGCGATTACGCCACCGTTCCGAGACTTTGGTTCTGGGCCTCGCTCCTGGTCTGGTTTTTCCCCTGGAGCCTGGTTACTCCCGGCGCGGTGCGGTTGCGCTATAAGCCGGTGGACCGCGCGGGCCGCCTGCACCTGCTCGCACTCTGCTGGATCGGCGTCGTCATGATCTTCTTCAGCTTCTCCACCACGCAGGGATACTATGCACTGCCGGTGTACCCGGCTTGCGCTCTGCTGCTGGGATCGGCCATCGCTGCGCACCCGAAATGGGTGACCGGAGCCATGCGCACCTCCGGCGTGATCGCCGCCGCCGCTTTAGCCGCGATTGTGGCAATTCTGGTCATGGTCTGGAATCTGCCCACGCCCGGAGATATCTCCGACGAACTGCAGAAGAATTACAACCTTTATAAGCTCGCGCTGGGCCATATAGCGGATCTCACGGTCCCCGCGTTCGCATACCTTAGGACCCCGCTCATTTTGGCCGCCATCGCCTTTCTTGTGGGTGCGCTGGGCACCTGGCTCCTGCGCGGCCGCGGCGCGATCCTAGCCGCCGCAGCCATGCTCGTGATTTTCTACCAGGCCGCCCGCCTGGCGTTGATTACCTTCGACCCTTACATGTCGTCCTACACTATCGCCAATACGCTCAACCATTCGCCCAAAGGCACGCTCATCATTTACGGCGAATACAACCGGCTTTCGTCGGTCTTTTTCTATCACGGCGATCATGCCTTGATCTGGAACGGGCAGTATTTCATCCTGGAATACGGCTCGTATGCGCCCGATGCGCCCAAGGTGTTCATCGATACCAAGCGCTTTAAGCATCTCTGGCACGAAAACCAGCGCCTTTACCTGATCGTGCGCATGCGCGACATGAAGCAAGTGAAATCGCAGATCGACACGTCCATGCTGCACTTCGTAAAGAAAAGCGGCGACAAATTCCTCTATACAAACCTGCCGCCGACCCCTGGCGGAAATAAGCGGCTTCCTACAACCGCCGCCGCTATCTATAATTGACGGCAGCTTGCCATGTATTCACTTCAACGAGATCCTGCGCGAGCGCATGCTCGAAGAAGTCCGGCGTCCATTAACGCTATCTATAATTGAGATATTCCCATGAGCGAAATTCCCGAACTGCTAGAGCGCTTCCGGCGCGGCGCGGAGTTGGTGGCGGTCGCGATTACCGGCGCCGCGGGCCCGGAGTTCGATTTCAAGCCCACGCCGGAAAAATGGAGCGTGCGGCAGATCGTCGCTCATTTGTCCGATACCGAAGCGGTGAACGTCACGCGCCTGCGCCAGATTCTGGCCGAGGATAATCCGACGCTGATCGCCTGGAATCAGAACGCCTGGGCGGAAAAAACCAACTACGATAAGCGCAAACCGTCTCAAGCGCTCGAAACCATGCGCACGCTGCGTGCCGACAATTACGAACTACTGAAGGACCTTCCATCCGAGGCCTACTCGCGCCCGGGCAACCACCCCGAGCGAGGCCGGGTGACGCTGCTCGATCTGCTGCGCGGCTCCGCCGAGCACGCCGAAAAGCATGCCGCGCAGATCCGCGATGTGCGCACGCAATATAAAGCCTCGCGGCAAAAACCGGCGGCAAAATAGAAGCCGCTGGCGATGTACTCGCTTCGCCTCACCTGCCCTCCGGAAAACGCGGAAATGGCCACAGCGGAACTTTGGGAAGCAGGGACAGCGGGTATTCAGGAAATCGCGCAAGCGGGATCAACGGTTCTGATTGCTGCTTTTGAGACCAACTCGCTGCGAAGCGAACTGCTCGCACGGTTCGCCCGCTTCTCACCCGATTGGCAACTCGCCGACACCACCGAATGGATCGCCCACACCCACAATGCATGGCCCGCCCGCCCGATCGGCGAGCGCTTGTTTCTCGCTACACCCTGGTCGCAAGAAGAGACGCCGCCGGAGCGCGTGCGCATTGTTCATAATCCCGGACTCGCCTGCGGCACCGGCGAACATCCGTGTACCCAGCTTGCGCTCTCGGCAATCGAAAAATATTTGAAACCCGGCATGAGAGTCGCCGATATCGGAACCGGCTCGGGCATTCTTGCGATCGCGGCGCTTAGCCTCGGCGCACGCCAAGCCATCGGGGTCGATACGGATGCAGCCGCTCTGCAGGCGGCGCGCGATAACTTCACTCTGAACCGCCTGGAATCGCCGCAGCTCGTTGCCGGCTCCGCCAATTGCCTCCCGGACGATTTTGCCGACATCACGGTTGCCAATATCAACCCGGAGATCCTGCGCTCCCTGATCGACGACCTCGTGCGGATCACACGTCCGGGCGGCCGGCTCATCCTCACGGGTTTTACGGAAGCCGAAATGCCTCGCGTTGAACAGCTCTTACCCAATGCATGCATGACCGGAATCGGTCCTTGGCGCTGCGTGTGCAGTAGGCTACGTAGAGATGCAAGGCGCAAGGTTGCAGCTTCGGAATCTGGCAGATCTTGAGGACCTGCTCACACGGCCTTCGAATGAAGATATTCAGGCGGCGCGCAATTTAGGGGGCGATGTCCTGATTCTGGGCGCTGCCGGCAAGATAGGGCCCAGCCTTGCCGTTCGTATCAAGCGCGCCATCCAGCAGGTCGGCTTGAGCCATCGAGTGATCGGCGTGGTACGCAAGGACCGCGGTGTCTTTGCCGGCCATGCTGACGGGATTGATGTGATCGAGAGCGATCTACTGAATGCCGGGGCCTACCGCGGTTTGCCGGATGCTCCCAACGTCGTTTTTATGGTGGGCCGTAAGTTTGGCTCTACGGGAGATCAACCGCTTACCTGGGCAACCAATGTGTGGGTTGCGGGTCTGGCGGCGGACCGGTTCCGCGATTCGCGCATCATCGCATTTTCAACGGGCAATATCTATCCTTTTATGCCCGTCGATGGTCCGGGCGCGCGCGAAACGACTCCGCCTGCACCCACCGGCGAATATGCGCAGTCCGCTCTGGGCCGTGAACGCATCTTCGAATATTTTTCGAATGTGTATGGCACCAGAGTCCTGATCTATCGATTGAATTACGCTGTCGACCTGAGATACGGCGTCCTGGTCGATATCGGACAGCAGGTGCTCAAGGGCGAGCCCATCGATGTCGAGACCGGCCATGCGAACGTCATCTGGCAGGGTGACGCAAATTCGTATTGCTTGCGCGCTTTCGATTTATCCGGATCACCGGCAAGAATTTTGAATGTGACCGGGCAAAAGACAATCTCCGTCCGGGAAATGGCGCAACGCTTTGGAAGGCGCTTTGGGAAAGAGCCGCGAATCGTGGGCCAGGAATCTGCTACGGCTCTGCTCAGCGATGCATCCGATTGCATCGAAACTCTTGGGCCGCCGACGATAGATGAAGATGACTTATTCGAAATGACGGCGGAGTGGCTTGACAGAGGGGGAGAAACGCTGGGGAAGCCAACGAAGTTTGAGAGCCGCGATGGACAATTCTGAACTCGCCTGGAAACAGAGGCTTCGGGCGGGCGGCGTGATCCCCGCTCACCCGTTAGCCCTCGACGCCAACCGGAAGCTCGACGAACGGCATCAGCGCGCTCTTTCCCGCTACTACCGGGCAGCCGGTGCGGATGGCGTTGCTGTCGGAGTCCACTCAACGCAGTTCGAGATCCGCAACCCTGAATTCAACCTCTACCAGCCCGTGTTGCAACTCGCGGCAGACGCTTTGAAAGGCAGCGGAATGATTATGATCGCCGGCGTGTGCGGCAGGACCGCTCAGGCGGTCGAGGAGGCATCCATCGCTCGCGAGGCCGGCTATCACGCTGCGCTGCTGAGCCTGGCTTCATGGAACATGGCATCGACCGAAGAGATTCTGACTCATGTAAGGGCTGTCGGCCAGGTGCTGCCGATCGTAGGCTTCTATCTTCAGCCTTCGGTCGGAGGCCGAATCTTTCCCTATGAGTTCTGGCGCCGATTCGCAGAGATGGAAAGTGTGATCGCCATCAAGATCGCACCCTTCAACCGCTACGCAACACAGGATGTCCTTCGAGCCGTGATCGCATCCGGCCGTAGCGATGAGATCGCTCTGTATACAGGTAATGACGATCACATCGTTCTCGACCTGCTTTCGCCTTTTACTTACGATCGAAAAACCGTGCGCATCGTTGGCGGCCTGCTTGGCCACTGGGCTGTGTGGACGCAAAAAGCAGTCCGGATGCACCGCGAGATCCAGGCGGTTATCCAAGCCTCAGACGTGGTCGGCCAACAGTGGCTGATCCGCAACGGCGCAGTAACTGATATGAACGCAGCCGTGTTCGACGCCGCGAATAACTTCGCCGGCTGCATCCCGGGCATTCATGAAGTGCTGCGCCGCCAGGGGCTGATGCAGGGGCGCTGGTGCCTCAATCCGAAACAGGACTTGTCGCCAGAACAAATGGCCGAGATTGAGCGTGTGATTGCCAGCTATCCTCACCTCGTGGACGACGATTTCGTGAAACAGAACCTCGACTCCTGGCTCAAGTGAGCGAGATTCTTGTCGCAAGCGAGCTACTGTTCAGATATCAATTGCTTTTTTCTTGCAAATCCTTCACCCTGGCAAACTCGCGTTTAGCAGCTGTTCGGCGACCTGCTCTCAGGTAGGCACGCCCCAATTGGTAATGTACGTATACTTTCTTAGGCATCGCCGCCTCCGCCCTTTCCAGATGATCGATTGCTTCACTGACCCTTCCCTCTTTCAATTCCTCTTTGCCGTACTCGTAATTCGCGTTCGGATTTCCGGGCTGTGCAGCCAACACCTTCTCTAGTTGGCCCATCCCCGCTGCAAGCTCACCTGAATGCAAAAGCGCTACAGCGAGATCGTACCGGTCTTCAACATTTCCTGGATTGTTTTTGAGTTCCAGACGGAGTTGCAACTTCGCGTCGTTCAAGCGGTTCTCTTTCAGATAGAGGAGACCCAAATCGTAATGAGCATCCCGCAATCCCGGATGCAAGCGAAGTGCCTCTTTAAATTCCTTCTGTGCTGCGCCATCTTGCCCTACACTCGCGTAAGCTTCTCCCCACAAGAGGTGCAGCTCCGGCGAGTTTGGGTGCCGGGTCAGAAGATCGGCAAATACGGCTTGCGCTTGATTGGTTAATCCCAGCCGCGCATATGTCGTACCTAGAGCTAGCAGTACTTGCATATCGTCCGGCCGCTGGCGTCGAGCTTGTCTTAAAGGAATAATCGCTCGGTTGAACTCTTTCGCTTGAAATAAGGCCAGCCCAAGCCTCTTGTCGATTCCTGGCGATTTGGGGTCCTGCCGCTTAGCTAGCTCAAACTCTCGTGCCGCCTCTGCGTAGTCGTGTTTAGCCGTGGCCCGAAGGCCGAGCTCGTAATGGTCTGACTTGAGCACCGCAGCGACCGTGCCCAGAAAAACAAAAGCGATCAGTGCCATACGATGCATCTTCGCAAGCCCGACAGACCATTTTGACACTTTCCTTTATCACAGGAAAGCTTTTGATCTCGCAATGTGGTCCCGCAATGTGGCCCTTGACACGCCAAAACTTCGGTGCTAAACATGGGGCAGGTTTTTACAAAACCATAGCAGGCCGAAAGGAACATTATGCGCAGCCTTTTCCTTCGCCTTTTCTCCTTATTTCTACTGGTGCTTCCCGTCGCCATAGCACAAGAAAGCACGGGAACGATTTCCGGCACCATCACCGATCCATCTGGCGCCTCGGTTCCGCACGCAACTGTTACGATCGCTAACGTACAGACAGGAATCCAGCGCACAGGAAAAAGCAACACAAGAGGACTCTTTGTGATCACCAACCTGCCGGTTGGCGACTACGAGCTGACTGCTGAGGCTCCGGGGTTCAAGAAATTCGCGGCTACACAGATTCGGCTTAATGTGAACGATCATCTGTCCATTCCTGTGCATCTGCAGCTTGGCGGAACGAGCCAGACGATTACCGTCAGTGAGACGGGCGCTCACCTGCAAACCGAGACAGCTCAACTCTCGACACTCATAGGCTCGCGGCAAACTCTAGCCCTGCCGCTCAATGGCCGCGTGTACAGTCAACTCGTTATGCTTGTCCCTGGCGTAGTTTCTCAAAGTGGCACCATAGGTAACGGCGTAGGCATCAATAGCGATACGACCGTCTCTATTAACGGAAGCCAGAGCAATTCCAACATGTGGCTGCTCGATGGCCAGAACAATATGGACGTAGGCTCCATGGGCCAGAACGTAGTTACGCCTCCTCTGGATGCCGTGGAAGAATTTAGGGTATTGCGCAGCAATTACAGCGCCGAATTCGGGGGCGGAACCGGCGGAGTTGTCAATGTAGTCACAAAACAGGGAACCCAGAGCTTTCATGGCGACGCTTATGAGTATTTCCGAAACGACAAGCTCGACGCAAACGATTTTTTTCTGAACCAAGCAGGTCAGCCCCGTAACGAATTGCGCCGCAATGACTTCGGCTTCACATTGGGCGGCCCGTTCTGGATTCCTGGCCTTTATAACAAAGACAAGACCAAGGATTTCTTCTTCGCATCTTTTGAGGGGCGCCGGTACGTTGCCGGCAACGTGCTACAGGATAACGTACCCGATGCTGCCGAGCGCGCCGGCAGCCTTTCTGAGCTGGGCGAGCCCGACGTTCCAGTTTCCCAGATCGATCCGAACGCTCTGGCTATTCTGCAACGCTATCCTATGCCCAACGCAACCGGTGCATTCAATTTTGTGCTCAGCGCGCCCGAGGGCACCAATGACAATATACAGCTCTATCGGTGGGACCATAACATTAGCGACAAAGCGATGTTGATGGCGCGGGTCATAGACGAACACCAGAGTCTAGCCGGTGTCAATAATTCGCTCTGGGGCGACGATGATTTCCCGTCTGTTTCGAGCGATTGGACGTTCACAGCACTTAATAGCATAATCAAGCTCACTAATATCATAACGCCGACATTGGTCAATGAGGTCCAATTTGGCTATACGGGAAATTCAATCCGTTATCGTACAAGCACCACTTCTGATCCCGTGCTTGCCTCTCGCGCTGGCTTCACTTATACGGAGTTATTTCCTGAGACTAGCGGATCATTTCCCACAGTAAGCGGCGTCGATGGGTTCGGCACGCTTACACATACAGCACCGTTTGCTAACCGGGAGGCTCTTTTAGAAACGAGAGACACGCTAGCATGGACTACCGGCAACCACAGTATAAAAATCGGCGTTTTGATAGGACGAAATAGAAAGCGGGAGCCTGCCAATGGCGGCGGCGATGATACGGCCGGCAGTATGACGTTTAACAGCTTCCATGACCTGCTGCTCGGAAATCTTGCCGAGTATCAAGAAGAAGAGACTCTCAATCCCGTATATGATCGCTGGCACGATTACGCAGCCTATTTCCAAGATAACTGGAAGGTGGCCTCGCATCTGACGATCGATCTCGGCCTGCGCTATGAATACCTGGGCCAGACTTTTTCCGCTCATAACAATATCGCGAATTTCTATCCGAGCCGATATGACCCAGGCCAGTGCTCGATCACTGCCTTTAATTCGTCCGGCTTCGTTGATCCAGCAGCCTGCAATACGCTCAACGGTATTGTAACGCCACAATCTGCAGATATTCCCGGACGCGCGCTAGTCAATAATTACCCGAACGAGTGGGAGCCGAGAGGCGGGATCGCCTGGGCGCCTGCACTCTTCCACGACAAACTTGTATATCGAATGGGGGCTGGAATTTTCCACGGGCGAGATTCGATCTCGCAGACCAGCGCACTTGGAGAGCTGCCGCCCTTTGATCGCACTGCCACCCTTACCGGAGTTAGCACTGGTTCTCTTGCACCGTTTAACCCGTTGCTGCCTCAACCCCCAACTTCGCTGCTAACGCTTGCACCGGATTACATGATTCCGGTCAGCTATCAATACAGCGCCGGCATTCAGTACAGCGTCAATTCCGATACCGTACTCGCCATCGGATACGCAGGAACTCACAGTATTCATCAAGGGCTG
>DASVGP010000056.1:0-22557 GCA_036379475.1 Bryobacteraceae bacterium
CAAAGGGTTCTCGAATGCGCAGCGGAGTCATCTGGTTGGCATCGGCAACCCGCAGACGGCCTGGAGGAAGGAAGCCGACCTGGCGCAGTCGCAGGGCATGCAGCCAGTAGTGCTGTTTGCGCTCGATCAATACTGCCTGATAGGCTACCCGCCTCCGCCATTTGTGAAATCGACGCGAGCGGACCGGCAGGGCTAAGATAGTCGCTTCATGATCTATGCGGTAACGGTCGCCATCGTCGTGCTGGCGCTTTGCGGAATCACCGCATTTCAAGCTCGGCGAGTCAAGAACGAAACCGATTTTCTGGTGGCTGGCAGGACGCTGCGCTGGCCGGTGCTGGTTTTCACGCTGCTCTCCTCCTGGATCGGCGCCGGGAGTCTTCTGGCCGGCGCGGAAAATGCCTATAAGAACGGCTTCGTGGCGCTTTGGCAGCCGCTCGGCGGCTGGGTGGGCCTGTTGATCATCGCGGCGATCGCCGGCCGTGCGCGGCAGTTTGGGCAATATACGGTTCCGGACCTGCTCGAAGCGCGCTTCAACTCGACTGCTCGCGTGCTGGCGACCATTGCCATTGTCATCTCCTACACCGTGATTACAAGCTATCAATTGATAGGCGGCGGAGATATTCTGCATTTGATCTTTCCGCAGATTTCCGGACGGGCTGGTTTATATATAGTTGCGGCGTTTGTCATTCTCTTCACCGCATCGGCGGGCATGGCGTCGATCGCTTATCTCGATCTGGTCATCGGATTGATGGTAACCATCACGGTCATCATTGCGGTTCCGATCTTATTAGATCGCGTAGGTGGCTGGTCCGTTGTACGGACTGCGCTTCCCGCAACTCACTTCGAAGTACTGGGAAATTACTCGCTTGGCGGAGCCGTTGGACTGGCGCTGCCGACCATGCTCTTATTGATCGGCAATCAAAGCATGTACCAAAAATTCTTTTCCGCCCGGTCGCAAAGCGACGCACATAAATCCGTCATTGGCTGGCTAATCGGAACGATTATTCTCGAAACTCTGCTGGTGGCGGTGGCCGTTATTGCCAGCGCAAAGATAGACACCAACAGGCCCCGCGAGATCATCGCGCTAACCGCGAAAGCCAAGCTTCCGGTTCTGCTCGGAGCCATTTTGATGGGCGGCGTATTCGCAAAGGTCATCTCAACCGCGAACAACTACCTATTCTCTCCAGCGACCAACCTGATTCACGATGTCTACGAGCGGTTTATCGACCACAACGCCACCGAACGGCGCAAGTTACTCGTCTCGCGAACAGTTGTCATTGTGCTCGGATGTTTCGCAATTCTACAGGCCACTCAATTTCAATCCGTGCTGCGGGCATCGCTTTATGCCTATACGATTTATGGAGCGGCCGTCACGCCGGCCGTTATGGCCGTATTCTTTTCGAAACGGGCCACCGCGGCGGCAGCGGTCAGTTCCATTCTCCTCGGCACAGTCGTGACAGTCGGATGGGAGATGATGCAGAAATACGGCCCGGGGCAAATTCAGCAGGCGATCGGCGGGATCGATGCCGTTTATCCCGCCCTGACCGCTTCGATCGCGAGCCTGGTCCTGGTCAGTCTCTGGAAACCCGCCCCAACGACGAATGGGAAGTTGCCTGAAATGAATCGGGCATACGGCCGCAACGGGGAATAGGCCGCCGCGCCGTCACATTTTCCGCTTGGGTCGATCCAATCTGCGAGGGAGAAACATCCATGTCTCAATCGCAATCTAAAGTCACGTTCGATCATGAAGAGATCCGCCGCTGGGCAGAAGAACGCAACGCCAAGCCCGCCTGCGTGAAAGGAACCGGGGGCGAAGGCGATACCGGGATGATTCGGCTCGATTTTCCGGGCTATCCGGCAGCTTCGCTTGAGCACATTAGCTGGGAAGACTGGTTCGAGAAATTCGACGAACGCAATCTCGCGCTGCTCTATCAGGAAATGACCGCCGAGGGGCAGAAGAGCAATTTCAACAAGCTGGTAAGCCGCGAAACCGCCGAAGGCGCGGCGAAAAAGTCAAAGGCCGCGCACAGGTAAGATTTCTGGAGGATAATACAAAGAGCAAAACTATGGCAATAGCTAACGTAACCGAAGCAGAGATGAGGGTAAAGCAAGCCCTTGCGACTCCAACCGATCTTAGCCAAGAAGGCGGCGCAAAAATTTCGGATGCGCTGCGGGAATTGCTTGCTGATGTCTTCGCACTGTACGTCAAGACGAAGAACTTTCATTGGCATATGAGTGGCAGCCACTTCAGGGACTACCATCTGCTGCTCGACGAACAGTCGCAGCAGATCTTCGCCATGACGGACGACATCGCGGAGCGAGCCCGCAAAATCGGCGGAACGACACTGCGGTCGATCGGCGATATCTCGCGACATCAAACATTGAAGGACAACAATGAAGAGTTCGTGCCACCCGACGAAATGCTGAGAGAACTTTGCGACGATAACCGGCAATTGACGGCGTCGCTGCGCTCCAAACACGAAATCTGCGATCGTTACCACGACGTCGCTACCGCCAGCATGATCGAAGTCTGGATCGACGAGAGTGAGCGGCGGACTTGGTTCCTGGCCGCAACCGAAGGCGGCGCTAAGGCGTTAAGTGTAGGCAAGGCGTCATAAGAGTACCTGTAGAACTGATCTACGCCCTTCCGATCCCGTAATTTTGCTTGCCGCAGCTTGCAGAATCTGCTACAGTGTATTCCAGATTTTTCGATGCAAGCTGGTTGTATTCTCGCGAGCCCGAAGGCGGAAGGAGGGCTCCGCTCTCTTTGTGCCTGCAGGACGGGGGAACGGGCATTCATCTCGCATCAGCAATCACAGGAGATATGCAGTGAGAGAAAAAGGTGTTGTGAAATGGTTTAATGCCGCCAAGGGCTATGGTTTCATCCAGCGCTCCAATGGCGACGATGTATTCGTGCATTTTTCAGCCATCCAAATGAATGGCTACCGCACGCTCGAAGAGGGCTCGGAGGTGGAGTTCGAAGTCAAGCGCGGCCCCAAGGGCTTGCAGGCTGAGAACGTCGGCCGCCCGTAGGTACAAACCAGCATTGTGTGTGGGCCGCCGCTCGTGCATACGACCGGCGGCCTTTCTGTTTTTGCGCTGTCAGCAGTCAGGATTCAGCAATCAGTGGCTGACCGCTTGGCGCAATGCTTCTTCCAGCCCGGCCAGGCCTTTCCTGCGATACACGTCCGCCAAATGCTGCTGCTCCGGCGAAGCCGACAATTGCCGCCGCAAGGAGGGATCGCTGGTCGCCGCTTGAATATCGGCGCGCGTCGGAATCCACAGTTTACCGTCGGCGAACTCCACATCGCTCACAAACGCCATGAGCGATCCGATCGTCATCGGCTCTCCCGCCGGATGCGAGAAACGCAATGCGCCGCGCTCCGCCATGGTGGCGGCCTGTACCGGCTCGATGTGCGTCAATGTCGGCACCGCGCCAGCCACAAATTCCCTGCCCCGAGCATCGCGCACAATCCAGCCCATATCGATGCTGCGCACGGTTTTTCGCGAATAGTTGACCACCTCGATCCGCGAAGCGCTGACCTCGTTGCGAGACACCCGCGCCGCGCCGCCGACCGGCTTTACCGGCGCTCCTGGGAACGAGAGCGCCCCCACTTTCACGGCTCGCGTCACCCGGGTGCCGGGTTGACGCAATAACTCCAAGCCAAGCTGTTGCGGGGCGGAATCCGATCCGGAATTCAAATCGCGCACTGCTTCTTCGATCCTGCCGGTCGCGAGCAGATGCGCCAGATAGTGCCGGTCCCGGCGTCCCTCCAATTCATACAAAAGCAAGGCGCGATGCGAGCCCAGCGTGTCCGGCCCATACGCCGTCAGATCGCCGAACAAGGCACAGTCGAGCGAGATTTTCAAAATGGCACCCTTATTGGGTGGGCCGCCAAACGGGCGCTTCAGTTCCATATTGATGTGCACCGGAAATGAATCGCCGGGCTGGGCATCCAGGTTCGGAATAGTAACCGAACCTTTGCCTCCGGACGTGAGATCTTCCGCTTGCACCAGCAGCGTTAAGCCGGAAATGACCTTTTTCCCCGTGTTGCGCAGCCTCAGCAGCGCGTGCAGATCGAGGGCCATAGAGCTGCCTTCGACACGCGCAGTGGTGGGCCCCAAGGTAAACGAACTGACCAGAACCGGAGAATCGCTGGGAAAGGCGAAGCTCACCCAATGCGCCGTGCCGGCCGCCGTGGCCCAGACGCCTGCCGCGAATCCGAGAATGGTCATCATGAGAGCGCGCCGCATGATATTAGTGCCCATACACGTTGGTGATGGTCACCTCTCCGGTTTCTTCGTCGATGTAGCGCGCAGACACGCCCGGACCGCTCGCGAGTGAAACGACGGCGGAAGCCGGGTGCAGTATCGTCAAACTGGCCCCCTGGCTCCGAACCGCAATCCCTCCCGGCGTAGTTTCGATAATCGTTCCCGCATTCGCTCCGCTGCTTTTCGCGATCAGAGGCTGCGGCTTCGGCGTGTGCACAAGCCAGGTCACGATGAAGATTGCCGCCACAGCCACAGCAGCAAGAGCGCCGCGCCATAGCCCGATGTGTTTGCGGCCGGTTCTCTCGACGCAACGGGCCGCCGCCACTCCAACCGCAATATTGCCGGTCATCTCGCGCTCCAGGCGTTTCCCATGCGCTAGCGGACCGATGCGAGCGAGCGCCTGCTCTTCCGCCGAGCGCTTCAATGCAGCGCCGGCCGAGCGGAACGCCTCCACTTCCCGGCTGCAAATCCCGCAACGGCGCACGTGCCCATTGGCTCGCCAAATCGCGAATCTGCTTAAGTCGCCGCTCGCATACAGCGCCAGCGTCCGAAGGCTCGGATGCGATCCCGTGCTGTTGTCCCGGCCCTCCATCATTTCCTCGCGTCCCAATAGCGTCTGAACTTAATCCGCGCGTTGGCAATATGCGAGCGCACGGTGGCCATCGAGCAGTTCATCTGCCGCGCCACTTGTTCGGCGGGAATATCCTCCACATCCCGCAGCAGTAGCGCCATCCGTTCCCTGCCGGTGAGCGTCGCAAGCGCGTCTTCCAGATACAGCTTGCGTTCTCCGCGCAGCAGAAGCTGTTCCGGCGTTTCTTCGGCCGCCGTAAAGGCGTCCGGCAATTCGCTTACATCGCTGAAGGAGATGCGCCGGTTGCGGCGTAGAAAATCGATCGCGGTATTGGTCGCAATGCGCGAAAGCCAGTTCGCCGTCTTGTCCAGATTCTTCAGTTGCGACTGCCGTTGCAGCGCCTTAATAAAGGTTTCCTGCGTGAGATCCTGCGCGTCGTCGCTATTGCCGACGATGCGGTAGATCAGCAGAAAGATGCGCCGTAGATGCTGCTCGACGAACCGCGTCTGAGCTTCGGCTTCGGCCCGCGATGGCGAATCGGCGATCGGAGATCGGTGCTCCACACGTTCCCTCGCGCCGGCGCTCTGGCGTGCTTCCGCGCGCTGCGCATGCCACGGTTGGTCTGCCGCTGCCGATCCCACTAAGGAGATGACGCGCCTGTGCCACAAACGTGCAGACCGACCGGCCTGCCGACGCTATCTTAAAAGTATATGAGACCCGTCGCCGTGATCGGGATTGGGAAGACCCGTTTCGGCGCTTTCCCGGACCGCGATCTGCGCTCTCTCGGAAGCGAGGCGGTTCGCAACGCGCTCCAGGACGCGGGTCTTGCGCCCCAAGCCATCGAAGCATTCTACCTGGGCAATTTCGCCGGCCCCGCATTCGCCGGCCAGAACCACCTGGCTCCGTACATCGGCGCGGCCGCGGGATTCGAACGCATTCCTGCGACGCGTATCGAAGATGCCTGTGCCTCCAGCGGATCGGCATTTTTTCATGCCTGGCAAAGCGTGGCGGCCGGCGTGTACGATCTGGTTGCCGCCGCGGGCGTCGAACAGATGACCCCCCAGCCCACGCCGCGCGTGACTGAAATTCTCGCCGGGGCCGGAGACATGTCAGGCGAAGGCCGTGCCGGCGCCACATTCCCTGCCTTGTTCGCCATGATCGCGCGCCGTCACATGCACGAGTTCGGAACCACGCGCGAGCACCTGGCCGCGGTCGCCGTCAAGAACCACGCCAACGGCGCTAAGAATCCTTACGCGCACATGCGCAAAGTGATCACGATGGAGCAGGCGCTGGCGGGCAAGCCGGTTGCCGAACCGCTCACCGTCTACGATTGTTCGCTCATCAGCGATGGCGCCGCCGCGCTCATCCTGGCGCCGCTCGACCGCGCGCGCGAATTCACTTCACGCTATGCGCGTGTTCTCGCCGTCGCGCAAACCTCGGATCACGTCGCGCTCGATTCCAAATCCGACATCACTACCTTTCCCGCTGTGAAATCGGCGGGCGAAAAAGCTTATGCTACGGCGGCTCTCGGTCCGCGCGATATCGAATTCGCCGAACTGCACGATTGTTTCACCATCGCCGAAATCGTCGCCAGCGAAGATCTGAATTTCGTAGCGAGAGGCGAAGGAGGGCCCTTTGCTGCGGCTGGCTGTTCGGCGATAGGCGGCCGTTTGCCGATCAATACCAGCGGCGGCCTGAAATCCAAAGGGCATCCGGTCGGCGCCACCGGCATCGGGCAGTTGTGCGATGTCGTCGTCCAATTGCGTGGTGAGGCAGGCGATTTGCAAGTCGATCGTCATCGCATCGGACTGGCACAAAATCTCGGCGGCTCGGGCGCAACCTGCGTCGTCACCATTCTGGAAGCTGCATGACCGGAGTCGTTTATACCGAAACCGTAGTCTTCGCCGCGCCCGCCCAGTATGCCGCTGAGGCGCCTTACCAGATCGCCATCGTCGATCTAGAGGACGGCACGCGGCGCACCGTGCGGATTTTCGCAAAAGAAGCTCGCGACCGGGTACAAATCGGCGACCACGTTACCTATCGGGAAGAGCAGGACGGAATTGCTTATTACTGTAAGCGCTTATAGTTAACCGGAGAAATACTGCTCTAAATTTTATTGGACCGGGGCCTAATTTCAGGTTAAAATTCAGTCATCCCGGAGGGGACCCGAATGATCGACGACCTGACGGAAATTTATGAGACTTTCGAGGAAAAGCTTTATGAGCTGCCGCGAAACATCTCTGCAATTCAATCCATTTCAGACCTGGACGGCCAAACGCGTCTGGGAATGATCCTGCAGCTCCCCGAAGGAGCGGAAGTGCGCGTCTGCGGCCCAGGTTTCAATGAGCGAACGGTGAAGGTGGAATGGGAGGGTGGCTTCTACTACATCTTCCGCGAGGATGTAGAACCCGAAGCGGATGTAGCGCAGTCGATCCGAGCGCTCGCGTCGGCGCTTTAAGCAAGTCAGTTCGAAAACCGGCTGCCCTGCTCTACCATCTGGATTCGCATGTATCGGAATGCCAGGAAAGTAGATCCATGGAAATGTGCGAATCCATTTCTGGTTGTCAGGTGTGCTTTTTCTCGCGCCGATCGCAGGCGCCTATGCCGCTTCCATTGGTCCTGTGAATAATCTAGTGGTCTTCGGCGATAGTTTGTCGGACGACGGCAATGCCCTCTTTCTCGAAAATGCCTATAAGACGATCCACGGCTCTTACCCAACAGACGTGACGGTTCCGATTCCGCCGAACTACACCACAGGCAAATTCACCGACGGCCCGGACACCACTCCGGCTGCCACAAATGGGCCAACCGGATTGTGGATCGATCAATTTGCTTCCAAGATGGGTCTGGCCCAACCGCAGGCTTCGTTTCTCGGCGGCTCCAATTACGCCACAGGTTCGGCGCAAACCGGGCACAATGCGGCATTTCCTCTCGGCGTACCCTACCTTCAGGACCAGGTTGGACTCTTCGCGACGGCCAATCCCAGCGGTCCCTCGGCCGATTCGCTGTATGTATTTTGGGCCGGCGCGGACGATCTGTTCGCGGGTGGTAATGGCACGACAGCAGCCAACAATATAGCCGGCTACATTTCCAGCTTGCATGGCGCCGGAGCGAAGTATTTTCTATGGCTGAATTTGCCGAATCTGCCGGTTCTGAGCGGGTCCGGAGCATTCGACACGCAATATGCGGCTGATCTCGCGGGGCTGCAGAGCAGCGGCATCGATGTGGTCGGTGTCGATGTGAGCGCATTAGCCGGCGCTATTCTGGCCGATCCCTCCGCTTACGGGCTCACCAATGTCACGGATCTCGCATGGTGTGGTCCAGGTCATCTGCAGGATTGCGCGACAAACGATCCGAACGATTTTCTGCTCTGGGATGGCGTCCATCCGACAACGGCGGCGGATGCTCTGATCGCGCAGCTCGCCTATAACGACGTGCTCGCTTCGAGCCCGGGGGCCAGCGTTCCCGAGCCGGCGGATGCGGCGCTCGTCCTGGTCGGAATTCTACTAATGTGGTGGATATCCCGGCGGCGGCGCTTCAGTTCCCCATGCCGCCTCGCGGCTGACTGTGGCCTGTCGGTACCAGATGCATCTGCTCATAAATCTTCTGCAACTGGTTCTTCATCTTCTTGAGTTTTTCGAATTCCGCCAATTCGCGGCGGGAAGCGTCGGTGCGCATCGGCGGCCACGAAGCCGAAGCGGATCTGCCGGAAGATTCGTTGGTCACGCTGAGCTGGAAATCTTAATCGTGGAATAGGCCTTTGGCCTGTCAGGCGCCGCGCTTGAACAGCATCAATCCTGCGCAAGTACAGGCCAAAGGCCTATTCCACTCTTGCGCCTCATTGCACATCGCAAAGGAGTTGTGATACATTTCCTTTGGGACGCACAAAGGAATGGCTCCGATCAAATCCGAAGTGCTGCAGGGCACGCTTGACCTGATGGTTCTGAAAACGCTGGATGCTATGGGGCCGCTGCACGGCTACGGCATCGCCCGGCGGATCGAGCAATTGAGCGAAGAACTGCTCCATTTGAATGAAGGAACCGTTTATGCCGCGCTGCTGCGTCTGCTGCAAAACGGCTGGATCGCTTCCGAATGGGGCGCGTCGGAGAACAATCGGAAAGCGAAGTTCTACTCGATCACGAAATCCGGCCGGAAACAGCTTGCGCGAGAGACAGAGAGTTGGGAGCGGATCTCGGGCGTGATCGGCCGCGTATTGCAACTGGAGAGCCGGAAATGAAAGTGCGCGCCCTGCTGTCCCGAATCCGCGGCTCGTTCGCCTCCCGTCGCTCCGAGGAGGACGATGAGGAACTCCAAGCGCATCTCGCGATGCTGGCCGAACGTTTCGAGCGCCAGGGGATGAGTTCCGGGGAAGCGGCATACGCGGCAAAGCGGCAGTTTGGCGGCGTCACTCGGACCAAAGAGAATTTGCGCGAGCGGCGAGCGCTGCTGCATTTTGACGTTTTGCTGCAAGACCTGAAGCACGCCTTTCGCCAGATCAAAGGCGCTCCCGGCTTCACCGCGACTGCCGCGCTGACGCTGGCACTGGGGATTGGCGCGACGACGGCCGTATTTGCTGTCGTTTATGTCGTCTTGCTGCAACCCCTTCCCTATGTGCAGCCCAACCGGCTGGTGCTGGTCGAGATGCAACGCCAGATCCGGGGCACGCACGGAGTTCCGAATTCGCTTTCCTATCCGAATTTCTTCGACTTGCGCGCAAACAATCGCGTGTTTGAGCATATGGTCTCGTTTCGCCAAGCGCAATTCACACTCTCCGATACGCAACCGGCAATTAACGTTGACGGCGAGATTGTGTCCTGGGATCTGTTTCCACTGCTTGGAATACGGCCTGCATTGGGCCGCGGTTTCCTTCCCGGTGAAGAACGCGCAGGAACCCATGCCGTGATACTCAGCCACGAACTCTGGCAAAGCCGTTTTGGCGGACAGAAGAATATCATCGGGCGTTCCATCAGAATCAACGGCAAGCTATTTACGGTCGACGGCGTCGCGCCCGCCGGCTCTCGGTTCCCGCCTCAGAATCCAAACGTGCAATTATGGGTGACCCTTTCGGAAGATTTAGCAAGTTACGCGAAGCAGCGCGGCGCCGGTGTCCTGGATGCTGCTATGGCGCGCCTCAAGCCGGGCGTGACGCTTCAGCAAGCTCAAGCGCAAATGGATTCTGTCGCGGGGGCTCTCGCGAAAGAGTACCCGGACTCGAACCGGAACATGCCCGCCACTTACGTGAGATCTGCATTCGAGATACTCGTCGGCCACAACCGCGAACCCATTTTGATCCTGCTCGGCGCAGTGGGCCTGCTCCTGCTGATCGCCTGCGCCAACGTCGCCAATCTCCTGCTGGCTCGCAGCGCGGAGCGCGGCCGCGAGTTCGCATTGCGCGCCGCTTTGGGAGCTTCGCGGCCGGCACTGATCCGGCAGTTACTCGTCGAAAGCCTCGCGCTCGGACTGCTCGGCAGCGGCGGTGGTGTCCTGCTCGCGTTCCTGGCTCTGTACACGATCTTGCCTTTCGCGGGAACCAGCATCCCTCGCATCATGCAAGCAGGCCTGAACGGATATGTGCTCGTTTTCTGCGTGGGGCTTGCCATCGTTACGAGCGTGCTGTTCAGTCTTGCACCGGCGATTCACGTCGCCAGATCCGATCTGGCCGGCTCGTTGAAAGCAGGAGCGCCGACCATCGGCAGGGGCCATGATCGCTTACGAAGCGTTTTGGTAGTGGCGCAGATTTGCCTTGGCCTGGTGCTTCTAAGCGGCGCGGGATTACTGATTACCAGCTTCCTTCATTTGGAGCGCCACAATCCGGGTTTCCAGCCGAACCATCTGCTCACGTTCAACATCAATGCGCCTGGTCTATCCGACGCGACGAAACAAATCGCATTTTCGGACCGCCTGCTGCAGCGGCTCAGAACGATTCCCGGCGTATCGAGCGCAGCGATCGGAAGACCGATTCCTCTGACCGGCATTCAAATAAGCGCATCCTTCAATATCGAGGAACGGCCGAAGCCGCCTTGGGAACGGCCCCACTCAAGCGTCGCAACTGTAACTCCTGGGTATTTCGAGACTTTAAGCATTTCAATGTTGCGAGGGCGGGCCTTCAGCGAACGCGATAACGCCAACTCCCCGCCCGTATTGATCGTCAATCAGGCATTCGCCAAGAGATACTTTCCTGGCGAAGACGCGATCGGCAAAAGGATCGAGTTTAACTCGAAGCTCCGCGAAATCGTTGGTGTTGTGGGAAATGCGACGCAAAGGCCGCTGAATCCCGAGCCCGATCCAATTTACTACTTCCCCTACAAGCAGCTTCCGTGGGGCATCGGAACGATTATTCTTCGGACCTCTGTTCCCCCGCTGAGGGTCGAATCGGCTGCGAGGGTCGTGGTGTCCAAGATGGGCAAAGCGATTCCTGTTTACCGCGTGCGGACGATGGGGCAAGTCGCGTCCACCGTGATCGCGGGGCCGCGTTTCCAAACGCTGCTCCTGACCAGTTTCTCGGCCATCGCATTGCTGCTCACGGCGGTTGGGCTTTACGGCGTGCTTGCCTACTCAGTGACGCGGCGCCGGCGCGAACTCGGCATACGCCTTGCGTTAGGCGCCGAACGCACGAACGTTGTCGGGCTGGTAATGAGGCAGGCGATGCTGCTGGTGGTGATCGGCATCGGCTTCGGCATCGCGGGAGCGCTTGCGAGCACGCGGCTGCTGCGGACCATGATTTACGGCGCCAGTCCGAATGTTTGGCTGCTGCTTGCGGTTGCTTGCGCGGTGCTGGTGATCACGGGATTGATCGCCGCGTTTGTTCCGGCGAGGCGAGCGGCATCGGTGAACCCGATGGAGGCGCTACGAAGCGAATGATGCCTATGCTCGCCGCACTGCGCACGCTCCTATCGCGAATTCGCGCCTCGTTCGTTTCGCGGCGGTCTGAAGAGGACGAAGCCGAAATCCAAGGGCATCTCGACCTGCTGGCGGAGCGTTTCGAGCGCCAGGGCATGAGTCCGGAGGAAGCGGCGTTTGCGGCAAGAAAGCAGTTTGGCGGCGTCACCCGGACCAAAGAGAACCTGCGCGAGCGCCGAGCGTTGCTGCATTTTGACGTTTTGCTGCAAGACCTGAAGCACGCCTTTCGCCAGATCAAAGGCGCTCCCGGCTTCACCGCGACTGCCGCGCTGACGCTGGCGCTTGGAATCGGCGCGACCACCGCGGTTTTTAGCGTTGTCAATAGCGTGCTGCTGAAGCCGCTTCCTTATCCGCAGCCGCGGGAACTCGTCGCGCTTCGGCAACTCGCTCCAGGCGCCGGAGGACTGTCAAGTGTTTCCGATGGACTGCTCCTTTCTCCATCGATGTATTTCACCTACGCCGAGCGGAACCGGAGCTTTCAATCGCTAGGTGTTTGGGTGACGGATACGGCAAACGTCACGAGTCTCGGCCAGCCGGAGCAGGTTCGCACGGTTTTGGTGAGCAATGGCGTGCTGCAGGCGCTCCGTGTTCCGCCTGCTCTTGGCCGCTGGCTCTCGCGGGCGAACCAGATTCCGAACGGCCCAAAAGCCGTCATGCTCAGTTATGGCTATTGGCAGCGGCAATTCGGAGGCGATCCTTCGGTAATCGGACGCAACATTACAGTGGATGGACAGTCCCGCCAAATTGTGGGCGTGATGCCCCGAGGCTTCCGGGTTGTGAATGCGGATTTCGACCTGATCGTGCCTCTCGCGTTGGAAACAGCACCCGAAACCGTGTACTGGCCCTCCATGATGAAAAGTCTTTACGGTTCGCATTCGCTAGATGCGGACCGCACGGTAGCCTACGCGATCCGAAGTAATCGCGCCGGAACCGCAAGCTTCCTCAACGAAATCCGCAAGGCTGTGTGGTCGGTGAACGCGAGTCTTCCGGTGGCGTCGGCGCGGACGATGCAGGATATCTTCGATCAATCGACGGCGCGGACATCCTTCACGCTGGTGATGGTGGGGATCGCGGGCGCGATGGCGTTTGTGCTCGGAATCGTGGGCATTTACGGCGTGATCTCGTATGCTGTGTCACAGCGCCGGCATGAAATCGGAATCCGGCTCGCACTCGGAGCACCGCAGGCCAATATCAGGCGGATGTTTGTGCGGTCCGGACTGAGCCTGGCCGGGATAGGCGTGGCGATCGGGCTGGTGACTGCAATTGCCGTGACGGGGCTGATGAAATCGCTGCTGTTCGGGATCAGCCAGCTTGATCCGGCAACTTACGCTGGGGCTTCGTTGGTTCTGACCGCGGCAACCGTGCTCGCCAGCTATCTGCCGGCGCACCGCGCGGCGGCGTTGGACCCGGTGGAAGTTCTCAAGGCGGAGTAGTATTCTGCTCTAAGAAGGCTGCCATGCCCAATATCATCTCCGCGCCGCAAACCATCCGGGAGCAGATCGAAGAAGCGCTCCGTGTCCTCCGTAAGGACGGGTACTCGGTCCAGGCGAACGAAGATCCTACCGGCGCGCTTTCGGTCGTGATCAGTTTTGGCGCCAGTGAGCAGACGTTCAAGTTTCGCGAGACCGAGTGGCGCACACCGGGCGCGGTGCAAAAGAAAGTCGTTGACGATTTGAATATCTAATCAGTGTCCCGGCTGGTGCAGCCATTGGACGCTTTTGGGTGGAGTTTGCTGGCAGGCGAAGGTTTCGGTAACGCCGGAAGCGACATCGCCGCAGGCGTTTTCCACCGCCCCGCGCAGTGCATCCTGTTTTCTCTTCGCCGTAACCGTGCGGCAGCTTGTGCGGCCCTGGTACACCATGCACACCTTGACGCGATAGCGCGGGCCATGCACGCTCGAATAAACTACCAGCCCTACGAATGCCAGCACGAACACCACGACAATGGCGCCAATCTTATTCAGACTGAGGCCTCGGAGAACCGATCATGATCGGTGAAGTAGTTGCCCATCTGGCGGAACTTTTTGTATCGCTGATCGAGAAGTTGTTGCGTGGTGAGGCCGGCTAGCTCCTCCAGCGCCTGTTTCAGTTTCAGGCGCACCGCCTGGATCGCGGCATCCGGGTCGACGTGGGCGCCCTCGGGCGGCTCCGGAATGATACCGTCGATCAGGCTCATTCCGGCCAGATCGTTCGCGGTCAAACGAAGCGCCGCCGCCGCCAGCGGCGCCTTACCCGAATCGCGCCAGATAATCGCCGCGCAGCTCTCCGGCGCAATGACGCTGTAGTAGGCGTTCTCCAGCATGTAGACGCGGTTGGCCACACCAAGTGCGAGCGCGCCGCCGCTGCCGCCTTCGCCGATCACCACGCTGACAATCGGCGTTTCCAGCCGTGACATGTGCCGCAGGTTATAGGCGATCGCCTCCGCCTGTCCGCGCTCTTCCGCATGTATGCCGGGATAGGCGCCCGGGGTGTCGATGAGTGTCACCACCGGGCGCTGGAATTTCGCCGCCAGCCGCATCGCCCGCAGCGCCTTGCGATATCCCTCCGGCTTCGGCATACCGAAATTGCACAGCAGTTTTTCTTTGGTATCGCGGCCTTTCTGCTGCGCCACAACCATAACCGGCTTGCCTTCGAAAAAACCCATTCCCGCGATGATCGATGGATCGTCGCCGAAAAAGCGGTCCCCGTGGATCTCCTGGAAATTGGCGATCAGCGCCCGGATGTAGTCGATCGAATGCGGACGTTTCGGGTGACGCGCCGTTTGCACGTGCTGCCAGCTCGGGTTGTCGTGCTGGTCCTCGTTCCGCTTATCCGCAGTTTGCTCTTCGGCCATGATCAGCTCGCCAGAATCTCCAGGCATTCGGGCCCGCAGATTTTTTCGATCTCCGCGCGGAACTCGCGGTCCGCTCTCACTTTGTTCGCCAAATCCATCACAAGAGAGAAATCGCGAGGCTTTTCCAAGCGGAGCCGCACCTCGGTCGACCCGCTCTTGCGCACAAATAAATCGTTTAGCGCGCTTGCCTTCTCGCCGGAGCTCTCGTCTTTCAGCCAGATGCGGATCGAGATCAGGGCCGGCAGATCCACGCGCGCGTCTTCGAGCCGCACCATTTCCTGAATCGACAGCTTGGGCGGACCGCCTTCTTCCGGTAGTGCCGAAGCCCGGATGAACACGGCCGCGTCTTCCTTCAACTCAGCCGCCAGTTCCTCATAGCGGTTCGCAAACACCATGCAATCCGCCATGCCTCGCCCGTCGTCCAGTTTCAGCGACGACCAGTATTTGCCCTCGCGGTTGGTCTTGCGGGTGACGTTGGTGAGAATCCCGCAGATCTTCACCTCCATGCCTTTTTCCAATCCTTCGAGTTTGTCGGTCGAATGCGTCGCAAGATCGGCGATCTTCTGCCGGAAGTGATCGAGCGGATGGCCGGAGACATAAATCCCCAGCACTTCCTTCTCTCCCGCCAATTTTTGCTCACTTGTCCAGTCTTTCAGATTCGCCAGCGGAATTTCGTGGGCGGCTGACTCCGCCTCCAGAAAGCCGAATAATCCGTGCTGTCCCAGCGCCTGGTCTCGAGCCTTTCGCGAACCGGATTCGAGCGCACGGTCGAGCGCTTCGGAAAGCTGCGCGCGATTGCCGGAGGTCGAATCGAGCGCGCCGGCTTTGATCAGGCTTTCGAGCACGCGCCGGTTCACGGTTCCCGGATTCACACGCTCGCAAAAGTTGTAAATCGAAGTGAACAGCCCGCCTTCCTTGCGCGCCGCCACTATCGCATCGACAGCGCCCGCGCCCACGTTCTTCACTCCGCCCAATCCGAAGCGAATCGCTTCGCCCGCCGGCGTGAAATGGAAGTCGCTCTGGTTCACATCGGGCGGAAGCACCGCAATGCCCATCTCGCGGCATTCGTTGATGTATTTCACGACCTTCTCAGTATTGCCGGCTTCGGAAGTCAGCAGCGCCGACATAAATTCAACCGCATAGTGCGCCTTCAGATACGCCGTCACATAGGCCAGATACGCATAGGCCGCCGAATGCGACTTATTGAACCCGTATCCGGCGAACTGCTCCATCAGGTCGAAGATCTTCGCGATCTTCTTGGGCGGGAATCCGCGTTGAGTGGCGCCCTCAAGGAAGCGTGCGCGCTGCTTCGCCATCTCTTCGGCGCTCTTCTTGCCCATGGCGCGCCGCAGAATATCCGCGTCGCCCAGCGAATAGCCCGCCAGACGGTTGGAAATCTGCATCACCTGCTCCTGATACAAAATGACACCATAGGTTTCCGCCAGAATTTCTTCCAGCTCCGGAAGATCGTAGGCGATCGGCTTGCGCCCGTGCTTGCGGTCGATAAAATCCGGAATCATGCCGCCCTGAATGGGCCCGGGGCGGTAGAGAGCGTTCAGCGCGCACAGATCTTCGATCCGGTTCGGCTGGTAGCGGCGCAGGATGTCTTGCATTCCGGACGATTCAAACTGAAACACGCCGCTGGTGAAGCCGGTGCCGAAGATCTTTTCGTACGTCACGGCATCGTCGAGCGGAAGGTCTTCGATGACGATTTTTTCGCCGCAGTGCTTCTCGATCAACGCCAGCGCCTCGGTGACGATGGTCAGCGTGGTCAGCCCGAGAAAATCCATCTTCAGCAGGCCAAGCTTTTCGAGACCCAGCATGTCGTACTGGGTCACGATTTCGTTCTTGTTGGTGACGTAAAGCGGCACCAGTTCTTTCAGCGGCAGCGAGGAAATCACCACGCCCGCCGCGTGCATGCCGGCGTTCCGGCACACGCCTTCGAGCTTCAAACTGATGTCGAGAACATCTTTGACGCGCGCGTCTTTTGCCGCCAAGTCTTTCAGGTCGCGATCCTCGATCGCCTGTTCCAGCTTGATGTTCAACTGTTTTGGAACCAGCTTGGAGATGCGGTCTACTTCGGCGAAGCTCATGTCGAGCACGCGGCCGACGTCCTTGATCGCCGCTTTCGCCGCTAACGTGCCGAATGTAATGATCTGCGCTACCTGCTCACGCCCGTATTTCTCGGTGACGTATTGAATCACCTCGCCGCGCCGGTTGGTGCAGAAATCGATGTCGATATCCGGCATGCTGATGCGCTCCGGATTCAAAAAGCGCTCGAAGAGTAAACCGTACTGCAGTGGATCGATGTCGGTGATGCCCATGGCATAGCCGACCAGACTGCCCGCCGCCGATCCGCGGCCCGGCCCCACCGGGATCCCTTTCTGTTTGGCGAAACGGATAAAGTCCCAGACTATTAGGAAATAGCCGCAGAACTTCATCTGCTGGATGATGCCGATTTCGCGCTCGAGCCGTTCGACGTATTCGGGCAGCGCATGTTTCAACCGCCCCTGGCTGGCAAGCGCTTCGAGGCGCGCCCTTCGTTTTTCGAAACCTTCGCGCGCGACATAGGCGAAATACGTATCGGTGGTGTGCTCGGCGGGCACGTCGAAGCGCGGAAACGGATCTTTTACCTTTTCCAGTTTCACCTGGCAGCGCTGCGCGATGTCCCAGGTCCGGTCGAGCGATTCTTCCACTTCCCCGAAACGCGCCATCATCTCAGCGCGCGTCTTTATGTAGAAGTCCGGCGTGGTGAAGCGCATCCGGTTCGCGTCCGACATGGTTTTCGCGGTTTGGATGCAGAGCAGAATCTCGTGCGCACGCACGTCGCCGCTGGTCAAATAATGGGCATCGTTGGTCGCGACCAGCGGAATTCCGGTTTCCGCCGACATGCGCCGGATCTCCGGCATGGCGATCTTGTCCTGCTCCAGCCCGTGATCCTGCATCTCCAGGAAGAAATTCGATTTCCCGAACAGGTCCGTGTACTCGCCCGCCAGCCGCTTGGCCTCATCGTAGCGGCCGGCCAAGATGGTTTCATTGATATCGCCGCGCAGACAGGCGGACATCCCGATCAGACCTCTCACGCGTTGCGCCAGCAGGTCTTTATCGATGCGCGGTTTGTAATAGAAACCGTCCAGGTAGCCGGTAGAAACCAGATCGATCAGGTTCTTGTAGCCCTCCTGGTTCTCGCAGAGCAGCACCAGGTGGTTATAGCGGTCGGATTCGGAACGCTTTTTGTGTCCCTGCTGCGAAACATAGACTTCGCAGCCGATGACCGGATGAATGCCCTTTTTCGCAGCTTCGTTGTAGAACTCCACCGCACCGAAGAGGTTCCCGTGGTCGGTCATGGCGACCGCGGGCATGCGCTGGCGCTCCACGACCGCCATCAGCTTCTTAATGTCGCAAGCTCCGTCCAACAGGGAGTAGTCGGTGTGGCAGTGAAGGTGAACAAAAGGACTTTCGGCCATGCAAGTAACTCCAGTTTAGCGGGACGGGGAAGAGCGGATGCGGGCGCGCGCCGAGAGCCCTCACTGACGTTCGGGGTTCTGTTTGGTCGTCCGTACTCCGCGACATGGCTCGTGAAACTCCCACTTCCCTACTCCCGTTTTCAGCAGCAATAAGCCGCGAAACCGCTGCCGGCCAATAAAAAACGCCCCCGGAATCCCGGGGGCGTTTCGGTTGGAAGTACACGTCTGCCCACTACCGCGGGCGCGCTACTACTTCTTTTTCTTGGCCGGCGCTTTTTTTGCGGACTTCTTTGCGCTTGCCTTCTTGGTTGCTTTCTTCATTGATCGATTCTCCCTAACGTAAATTTGCCGCAATCTTATTACAGATCACAGCGTGTGATTCATATATAAGGTTGTTCGCGGCAGAAGTCAAGAAAAAAATTTCGATTCGGGCGTTCTCAGGGCAAAATTCTTTCCGCGGAACCGAAAAAAACGCTTTTCCGGGATTTTGTTTTATCCTTTTTGGATGAGGCAGCCGCAGCAGAAACTCCAGCGCGCCATCCTCGCCGCCATCCTCGCGGCACTGGCGCTGCTCTCCGGCTGCCGCAGACACCATCGCGTTGTGCGGCTTCCTCCCGTGCCGCATCCCTCCGCTCCGCGTACATCTTCCAAGCCGTCGTTTCCCATCGGCTATACCAAGGTGGGTATCGCGAGCTGGTACGGCATTCCTTTCGACGGCCATCGCGCGGCCGACGGCGAAATCTTCCATAAAGAAGACCTGGTCGCCGCCAACCGCATCCTGCCCTTCAATACCTGGCTCAAGGTGACGAACCTCGCCAACGGCAAGAGTGTGAAGGTGCGGGTGATCGATCGCGGCCCATTCGTTCACGGCCGGATGATCGATCTCTCGATGGCGGCGGCGCGCAAGATCGGCCTTCTTGGGCCCGGCATCGGACGCGTGCGCATCGAAGTGATCGCCGCGCCGGCTGAAAATCCGGCAACCGATTTTTATGCGGTGCAGGTCGGCGCCTTCTCCGTCCGCGCACACGCCGAGCGGATGGAAGCCACTTACGCCCGGAGGTACAGCTTCGTCCGGATCGCCGAAGAACCAGGGAGGCGGCCGCTCTGGCGGGTGCTGGTCGGCAAGGAGCCATCGCTTGCGTCGGCCGAACAACTCGCTGCTACTCTGCGCAAGCGAAACAAAAAAGTGTTCATCGTTCGTTTCGATCCTTCAGAGATCGGCGTGAGCTCCGGCGATCCGTAATCTTCTTTCGAGAGTTTCATTCTGGAACGCGCACTATCTGATTAGCAGCTTTGGTGACTCCGCAAACAGCACTCGATTCGTCTCCACTCGCGAAACTTCTCGGCGCCTCGCCGGCGATCAGGAAGGTCCACCGGCTGGTCACGCGAATGTCGAAATCGCGCTTCCCGGTTCTGATTCAGGGAGAAACCGGTACCGGCAAGGAAGTGGCGGCACGCGCCATTCACGATCTGGAGCCGCGTGGGCAGTTTGTCGTGGTCGATTGCTCTGCGCTTGTCGGCCCTATCATGGAAAGCGAACTGTTCGGCTACGCCAAAGGCGCCTTCACCGGAGCCCACAATCAGAAGCTGGGGCTGCTCGATGCCGCCAACGGCGGGACGGCATTCTTCGATGAAATCGGCGAGCTGCCGCTCGATCTCCAGATGAAGCTGCTCCGCGTTTTACAGGAAAAGCAGTTCCGCCCGGTGGGAGGGTTGGCGCCGCGCAGCTCCAATTTCCGCATCCTCGCGGCCACCAATCGCGATCTCGGCGCCGAAGCGCAAGCCGGGCGTTTCCGCGAGGATCTCTATTACCGGCTCAACGTTATGAAACTCTGCCTTCCGCCGTTGCGCGAACGCAAGGAAGACGTTCCTGTGCTAATCGGTCATTTCCTGCAGCAGTATGGAAACGGCCATCACATCACGGACGACGTGATGCAAGCGTTGGTCGACTTTGACTGGCCCGGGAATGTCCGCCAGCTCGAACACACGGTGCAGCAAATTATCGCCATGAATTCCGGCCCCTGGATCACGGCCGCCGATCTGCCTTCCGCCGTGGTGAACCGGCGCTCGGAGAAGGCGCTGAACGCCGCGGCCGCTTCGCCTTACCCGGGCGATCCCCAACAGGAAGTCATTCCTCTGGCGGAACTCGAAAAGCGCGCCATCTTACACGCGCTCGAGCGTGCCAAGCATGACCGCACCCTCGCCGCGGTCATGCTCGGCATTGGCCGCACCACGCTCTATCGCAAGCTCAAATCGTACGGTTTGTAAGCGCCGCGTGGCGAGATCATCGTCTTTTAGCCTCTAATGGTTTGGAAGCCGTGCCGTCACGAGTTCCTCATATCACCATGCCCCGCCCGCCGCGCCGGCGCCGCCGATTTTGGATTGCGGCAGCTTGTGTGGCGCTCGCCGTTCTACTAGGGTGGGGCGCGGAAAGATGGTTCGGAGGAGCGGGCCGGCCGCAGGTGCGCACCTCCATCGCCATCCTCGGCTTTCAGGATCTGTCTCCGCAGGCCGGTCTTTCGCAAGCTCTTTCCGTGGGACTGGACGCCGAGCTCGGAATCGGGCAAGACCTCCGCATCGCCCCCGCGCAGCGTGTCGCGCGGCTGAAGCTAGAACTTGGCCTGCACACTCCGGGCGCCTACAAGAAGCGTGCGCTTGCGCTGGTGCGTGAGAATACCGGCGCCGAATTGGCCATCTGGGGGCAGTATGCAAACGGCGCTGCCGGGCTGAACATCGTGGTCGCCGAGACGCGCTCGGGAACAGTCGCGGCGTCGATTCAGCAGAGCGGTAGCGCGAACGATCTTCCCAAGCTGATCGCCGCCGCGGCCGCCGCCATTCGCGCCAAGCTCGATCTGCCGCGGTTATCGGATCGGGAACAGGCGTTTACGCGCGCCGTCCTTCCAGCGAATTCCGAATCGCTGCGGCTCTATGCGGAAGCTCTCGAGGATTTCTATGTATGGAAGTACGAACCGGCAGCAGGTTTGTTCGCAAAGGCGATCGCCGGTGATTCGTTTTACGCACCCGCCTACGCCGGACTGGCTCGCGCGCGCTACCAGCAAGGCGATACGCAGCAGGCGATCTCACGCATTCAACAGGCGCTACACCTGTCGGGTAATTTGCCGCGAGAGCAGCGGCTGCTGATCGAAAGCGAGTATTACCGCATCGAATCGGAATGGTCGAAGGCGCTGGATGTCTATCGGACATTGTTCCAGCTTTATCCCGATCATCTCGACTATGGCTTGGCGGCGGCCGGTTTGGAGAGCGGAACTCAGGCTTTGAACGCGATTGATGCGCTGCGGCGACTGCCGGCTCCTATGGGCGGAGATCCGCGGATCGATGTGTTGAAGGCCGAAGCAGAGACTGGGCTGCGCGATTATCCTGCCGCACGCCTGGCCGCGCAGGCGGCGGTGATCAAGGCGCGCGAACGCTCGGCGCATTCCGTGCTTGCCCGCGCGCTGCTGTTGCAGGCTCAGGCTGAACGGACGTTGGGGCAAATGAAGCGCGCCGTTGCTCTTTATGAGAACGCGCAGCACATCGGCGCGGGCTTGGGCGATCGTGGCACACAAACCGAGGGCATGCGCGGGCGTGCTGCGATTGCGGCCGATGTGGGAGAACTGACGGATGCTGCAAGCCTCTATGCACGCGCTTTGGAGATCGGCCGGGCGGCAAAATCGCAGCGCATAGCCGCCGTTTCTTCCGCCGGGCTAGGGCGTGTCCGGCTCGATCAGGGAAATCTGTCGCAAGCGGCGCAGCTCCTCAACCAATCGCTAGCACTCTTGCGCCGGCAGCAGGTTTTTACGGCGATCCCGCCGGAGGAGATCGATCTCGCCGAATTGTATCTGCGCCTGGGCAAATTGCAGCAATCTTCTCAGTACATTCACGACGCGTTGAAGGCGCTTGTGAATACGCGCGGGAGATCCGAAGTGGAGGCCCTGGCTGTATTCGCGCGCCTCCAAGTGGAGAAAGGCAAAATTTCCGCCGCGGCGCGAACCGTGAACCAAGCGCTGCAAATCTCAAACGAACTGAGCGACAAATATTCGCCGGCGCGCATTCTGCTGACGGCGGGCTACGTGGCGCGCGAACAGAGATCGTTCGGTCAGTCGCGCCGGCGATACGAAAAGGCGCTGCATTCGTTCTCCAAGCTGCATCTCAGCGCCGGCGTGGCTCAAGCGAGGCTGGGACTCGCCCGACTGGCACTCGACGAAGGTAAGGGATCTTCGGCTGCTTCGCTGGCGCACCAGGCGCGGATCGTGTTCGACAAGGAAGGCCGGACGGGAGCGGCGGCGGCAGCGCGCGCGATCGGAGCCGAGGGAAATTTGCTGCGCAATCGAACCGCCGAAGCGGAAGCGATCCTGCGTCCAGTGTTACGGCAGCACATTCAGGACCGCTTGGTTGCGGATCTGGTGGGGATGGCCGCTGCGAGGCTTGAGGCGAAACAAGGAAAGCAAGCGCACGCCGCCGCGCGGCTCAAGACAATCATTGCCCGCGCCAAGCGCTTGGGGTTGGTTCGCGACC
>DASVGP010000057.1:0-5423 GCA_036379475.1 Bryobacteraceae bacterium
TTAATAAGGGCTTTTAGAATGGCAGATGAGTCATCCCAGCCGGTCGCAAACATTACATTGTCAAACTCGTAGCGGCTGGCAACCTCCATAAATGGCTTGTTTTCGAGAATGCGCCAACTCCGCCCATCCCATTCCGCTAGCTTCCCGTTTCGATCGCCCGGCTCCGGATAAGTGTTATTCGCGACCACGACCCGGTTTTGGTTGGTATATCCTCCTTTGAAATGCGGCTGCTTGTTGATGGACCACTCTTTAACCAGGTTATACAGCTTTCTGGCTTTCAGAGTATCCATGTCCAGCTCATAGAACTGCCCCTCCATGGTGAGCATGTAGACTCTGCCATCGTCATTGAGGTGTTTCATCGTCGAAGTCAGACGCTGCCCCTCTAACTCCTTAATGACCTTAATATTCCCGTGGATGTCGATGACATAGGGTCCGATGATGATCCGGTTGGAGGACGCATGAAGCATCCGGTTCGCATACGTCCCATTGCTCACCTGAAGCTTTTCCGCCTTCAGGGTTTCATCGATGACATAGAGCCCTGTTCCGGAACCCGAGTGCGGCCCGGGAGTGCTCAGGTAGGTTACGGCCCAAAGCCTGTCGGCCCAGGCCATTAAGGCACCCACGCCCGATTCCGACCTGTGGGGCCCGCTGTCAGACCGCACGCCCGCAACAGCGTTCCCTTGGACGGCCGCGAACCCAGGACCAGCATGAAGCCCGCCGGGCGGCTGAAACGCACGGGGCGAGTGTGTGGGAGGTTGTGATTGAACATGGGCGTCCGCCGCACCTGCACCCGCCAAAGCAGCTGCGCCCTGTAATAAATTTCGTCGTGTTGTTTCCATGGTCCGTCTACTTTTCAACCACCACACGTACCTTCACAATTCCGGGTCCGGCACCGCTGTCCGCGCCGTGAACAGTCACCACATAGGTTCCCGGCTTTGAGTATGCATGCTCAAGCCTCTTGGACCACGACACATGGGTGCCATCGCCAAAATCAACGCTAGGAATTTTTACGCGAGAGTAGTGGACCCTGAACTGCACCGGTTCGTTTATGTGGATCGGACGAACCGGATAATACCGGATCCCAATATAGGGCGCCTTCCCCGGTTGATCTTTCGACAAGACATACACCTCGGCAAAGTCCGAATCGGAATGTCCCGAAGCATCTGTCACCATGAGTTGCTCGCTATATGTTCCAAGCTTCGGATACCTGCGGCGCACGACTGGGCCGCCCGCGGAAGTTCCGTCTGTAAACTTCCATTGATAACGCACTAGCTTTGAGCCCCGAGGAGGCAGGGACAATTTCCCGTCCAACTTCACCAAATCACCCGCATAACAATAGTAGGGGCTTCCAGCGACTGGAAGCACTTCGTTCGCATATGTTTCCCGATAAGCCGCTACAACGAATGGAAAGCTATCATAGAACACCCACCGACGTTCATCTCTAACCGAGATATGCAAATGAGGATTTGACACCGGATGTCCATCCCACGTGTTGCCTGTGAGCCCAAGTACTTCACCTGCTTTGATATGCATCCCCGCTCTTAGATCGGTACGGATATGCGGTGCATTCATGTGATCGTACATAAAGGACAAGGGTCCGTTATCAAAGAATACTCCGTTTGACGCCCCATCGCCCGCCAGCCCGGGCACTCTGATAATGACGCCGTCGGCGATGGCGAGCGCCTGCTCGATATCGGGAATCATTCCGAGATCCTCGCCTCGGTGGTAATAAACCCGAGCATCACCGGCAACGATGCCCAAATACGTATGCTGATAATTCGATGCGCGCCAGCGATAATTACGTATTGGAAAATGCAATTTTCCGATATCGACCCAAGGAAGCGACGCTCGCTGGACTTCCAGCCGCACATCCTTCAGTAGACGATCCGGAATGAGGCCGCCCGCCCAAGGCTTTGTAAGGATGAGTAGGAGATTCAGATCGCCGACACGAGTAGGCATCCGATAGGGACCGCCCGCGAGTTGAAATGGCTTGCCGTCAAGAGTCAACTTCGTGGTGGCAGAAACGATTGCAGGGACGATTTTGTGCAGCGCCGAAGAGAAGTACGGAACAGTCGACTCTTTATATGAGACAAGGCGTAATACATGTCTTTGCAAGCCCGGTAATTGAATCTGCTGGCTCTCCCCAACGTTCAGATCGACCAGAATGGGATCGCTCGCAGCACGGGCAGCGGCAGATAGTACAGCGACGCCAACACTACACAACAGCAGCGTCCGAAGAGCACAGCGCATCAGATCTCCTTCGATATGAAATGTTTACCAAGATAAATGGGCACCGAACTGAAGTATTCGGCCCGGCTGAGAAGAGGTGATTTGACCAAAAGTAGAATCGAGAAAATTGGCGTCCGGATTGCCAAGGCTCACCCAGTTGAAAATATTGAAGGCCTCGGCACGGAGTTGCAGGTTGAAACGCTCAGTAAAGCGAATATTGCGAATGAGTGAGAAATCTAGTGATTTGTACCCTGGATTCCGAACGTTTGGCAGTGTGCGCGGGGAGTTGCCGTAGGTAAATAGCGGCGGGTTCGCAAATGCTGCCGTGTCGAACCACTCACTCGCGCTCCGTCTAGACGAGGACAACGCCGCATTCGTTAAATAGTTTGGAATCGACGAAGCGTTGTTGCTTGCCCCGGTGACAACAACTGGATTTCCTTCGCGAGCTTGGAAAATCGCATTGGTTTGCCACCCGCCAAGTACCGTGGAAAGGAAGCCGGACCTAAGCATAGATTTGCCTTTGCCGAACGGCAACTCGTACGTCGTCGAGACCGTTAGGAGCTCTGGAATGTCCAACGGCTCGATAGAGCGGCAAACCCGCCGATTGTAAAGGGGATCCGGATTGCAATTGGCATCCTCTCCGCTGCTCACCCATGCATCATAACGATGCCCGATATCACCGATTAGCTTCGAGCCCGTGAACGAAGCCATAAATGTCAGACCGTGGCCAGTGCGTTTTTGGAATCGAGCCAGGACGCTATGGTAAATGGCGCTTCCGTAGTCCGGATTGCTATCCGTGACACTGTTATATGTCGGAAACCCAAGGAGGGATTGTTGCAGGCTGATGGTATTTCCAAAGATGCCAAGATCTTGAAAGGGATTTGCGACCTGGTTTTGCAAACCGAAACCGAGGCCCAGATATTGGGGCGCAAGCTGATTTAAGTTGTAGGACTGGGCGGGAGCATGGACGGTATGGTTGCCCGCATAGGTAATCTCAAGAACCGATTGGAGCGGAAGCGAGTACTGCAAGCCAAAATTCCACTGCTGAGCATACGGAGTAGGCCGGTTAGGTTCCAGGAATGAAGGGCTTCCGCCAAGGAACGTCGCCGCTCCGCCCGAAGCTCCCGCCGGAGGGTTGATAAACGGTACCCCTTGGCTCAGTTGAAACGCGGGAAACTGCGTCTGCGAAGTGTAGGTTGTCGTGCTCTGAAAGCCCATCGTCGGTCCTAAGATCATGGTCGCCGGACCCGAATAGTAAAAAATTCCGTAGCCGCCCCGCACAACCATCTTGTTTTTGCCGAATACGTCCCACGCAAAGCCGAACCTGGGCGCAAAATCCAGATGATTGGGATGCAAGACCGACCTCCCAAACTCGGCATTCGCGAATTGAACGACTCCAGGCAATCCTGTAAGAGAATTGATAACGGTTGGATTAAAATTGGAATAGCGGTCGTAACGCTCCGCCGGAGTACCAAAGTAGTCGTACCGCACACCAAGATTCAGCGTTAAATCCTTGGTAGCTTTCCAATCATCCTGCAACAAATCCGGCATAGTAATGAACCGCATTGGCAGGCGTGTAAGGACTCGTTAAGGAACCGGATCCCACAGCACCGAGGAGAAACGATGCGTAGCCGAATCCCGTTGCTTCCGGATTCTGGGGATTACCGGATTGCGCGCTACCGAAGCTAAACGATCCGGAAATGGCGCCAGGCTGGAAATTATTGTTGTATTCGTGCCGTAAGTCTACGCCGAATTTTAGGCTGTGGGCACCCCATACCTTAGTAAGAGTATCGCTCAACACCCCGGTTGTCTGTGATCGGTTCGCAAGCTTATCTGGCCGGTTACCAATGCCGGACATTCCAGAGATGTTGAATTGGGGAAACAAGAAGCCCGGATAATCGGCCGGAAGGCCGAGCTTTTGTGGCAAGCCAAGCCCGTAAGAAGGAACACTAGAGCGTAGGGCCTCACGAATCATGCTGAAGCGGAATTCATTGATGGTCGTGGAACTCAGCGTATCCGTATCTCCGGCGACGAATTGCCAGTTTTGGCTGGTAGACGAGGCATATTGCGGATCTCCCACATTGGCCTCGCTGAATTCAGGGGGATTGCCGGTCGCATTTTCCCAAATGATGATATCCCGCAAAAAGAGGCGATTGCTTTCGGTAAACTGGTGATCCACGCGGCCCAGAAATTCATGGACGGTCTTCGGCACAGCGGGAGTGGATGAGTAGTTATTAGCACCCGTGATATCCGAAGGCGCCCGATTGGGCGCCGGATAGTATTGAGAAGCGTTCAATGCCACGGGATCGAGCTGTGTCGACGGAATACGTGCTCCGGGGAAAAGATCACGAATATATCCGGTCCCGTTTGGATTCGGCCGCGTCGTTTGCGGATCATATAGCTGGACCGGAACGATTTGTTTTGTGGTGGGGTCCTTAATAAAGGTGTGGCTGAAGTCGCCGCCTAGCTCCGCTGGTGTTGGAACCTGGGTAAGATTCGTGGCGCTTGTGTTGTCCAGCGTGGTCTCGTAGTTGGCGAAGAAAAATGTCTTGTTTTCGCCGTGGTAGAGTTTGGGGATCACAATCGGCCCTCCCAGGCTTCCGCCAAACTGGTTATAACGGAGGACGGGCTTGCCGAGTCCTAGCCGGTTGTTGGCCCATGTGTTGGCGTCAAACGCGTCATTTCGAACGAACTCGTAAGCGTTGCCGTGCAGCTGGTTCGTGCCGCTTCTGGTAACCATTGAGATGACCCCGCCCCCAGTTGGGCCATATTCAGCCTGCGGTGAGTTCGTGAGGATTCGGAATTCTTCGACCATTGAGGTGTTCGGCGAAATCACCGGCTCATTTTCCTGCAAGGAATTGGTCGGAGCACCATCGATCAGGAATTCATTAGATCCCGATTGACCTCCATTGATGCTGACTGTGTTTGTGTTAAATCCGGAATAGTCAAGAAATGTGGAGCCGGTGAAATTTACATTTGCAACAAGACTCATGAGGCCGTACGGATCTCGACCATTTAAAGGAAGAGACTCGATGCTGGTTCGGTTGACAACCGATCCCATTGTTCCGTTCTCGGCATCCACAAGCGGCGTTTTAGCGGTCACTGATACACTTTGTGTCAGCGCCCCCACCTGCAATGTGATGTCGAGGCGCGCGGCTTGCCCGATCGTCAGAGGTCCGAAGGACTGCACCACA
>DASVGP010000058.1:0-18203 GCA_036379475.1 Bryobacteraceae bacterium
CAGCAACTCAATCAAGGTGGAATCGGTGGTCGCCTCCTCTACGGAAGCGGTGCTCACAGTGACGGTCTCATACTCGGTGCTCAATACCGACGTCACGCAAGTACAGACGTTCGTATACGGAGGGAACCCGTGATCTACCAATGCTGCGATGAGAACCGCAAAGCGGCGGTGCTCGGGAATCCCGCCCTGAACGGTATCGATTACCTCGAGGTGCTGGGCTTCGACGCTGAGCCGCTTGGCTTGCAGCCGCAGACCATCCTGATGGTCCGTTATCTGAAAGCTGCGCCGGCCGGACTGACGCCCGGCAACGTCATCATCTCCGGCGGTGAAAGTATCACTGACATCGGCGCGACATTCGTTACGCCCGCGATTACACCCGGCGGTTCTTCGCTGTGGCCGGTTTGGATGACCCTCACACAGGAGAGTTATTTCAACTCGCTGCCGGGCGCGGCGCAGATCCTCGTCATCGGCGTCAGCACAGCCGGAGACTTCTCGCCCTACACGCTGCGGCTGGTGAACTCGGCTACGCAGGCCAAAGAGGATCCATTCGAGGTTACCGAGGTGCTCACCGGCTTCGATCCACAACTGGCCGAAGTCGAGTTTTACTTCAAAGTTGAATGCCCGCCATTCTTCGACTGCAAGCCGCAGCCTCCTGACTGCCCGCCCGATCTGCCCGCACCTCCGGCGATCAATTACCTGGCAAAAGATTACGGCTCGTTCCGCACCGTCATCCTCGACCGCCTCAGCCAGCTTCTGCCCGCATGGGGCGCGAACAGCGAAGCCGACCTGGGCATCGCGCTGGCGGAGCTGATCGCCTATATCGGCGACAGGCTCAGCTATCAGCAGGATGCTGTAGCTACCGAAGCTTATCTACAGACGGCTCGCAGCCGCATCTCGCTGCGTCGTCATGCGCTGTTGGTCGACTACCACATCCATGACGGCTGCAACGCGCGCACCTGGATGCAACTTCAGGTGAATTTCCAAGTAAACCTTAAGACCGGCACGCGCTTCTTTACCTCCGCTCCGGCGATGCCGAAAACGCTGGCCGGAAACGAGCGCGCCGCGCTGGACGCGGGGGTGATTATTTTCGAGTCAATGCAGGACGCGCAGCTCTTCCCCGAGCACGACGAGATGTCGTTCTACACCTGGGGCGAAACGGAGTGCTGCCTTCCGAAGGGCGCGACGGAGGCCACGCTGCTCGGTACTTTCGACAATCTTCAAATTGGGGACGTGCTGATCTTCCAGGAGATGGTCGGGCCGCAGACAGGCAATCCGGCCGATGCCGGCGTGCGCCATCGCTGTGCGGTGCGCCTGACGAAGGTCACGACGCTGGATGCGGCGGGTAACACACTGGTCGATCCGCTGTTCGAGAAGGGCACCGGCAAACCGATCACTTCACCGGCGCAGCAGCCTACGCCGGTCACCGAAATTCAGTGGTCGACCGACGACGCGCTCCCATTTCCGGTTTGCATCTCAAGCAAATACCTCGATTCGCAGCAGAAAGAGCAGATGATTGCGAACGTCAGCAAGGTCTTCGGCAACGTCGTGCTGGCCGACCACGGCTGCTCGCTTACGGGCATTGATCTGGGCATCGTTCCGCGCCCCGGCATCTTCAAGCCTCCGGGTTCTACTGCCGACCGCTGCAATCCGGCCGCACAGGTTGCTATACCGGTGCGCTATCGCCCGCTGATTCCTGACAGCCCCATCACGCAGGCCGTGCCGCTACAACTCGCGGGTAGCCCGGTCACACCGGCCATCGTGCATTTGACGACAAACAGCTTCGTGACGCTGATGGACGCGAACGGTCTTATCGCGCTCACGGTGCAAGCGGCGAGCCCGTTGACCTGGCCCGATCTCTTCGGCGTGGTTGCGCGGCAGAACACGATCAACCCGGCGAATTTCGACCTGTCGATTGTCTACAATCCGCCGGGAATACCCGCGCCCCCGGTGGTCGAGACCATTACGGATCTATCGCTCGCTGCAGCCGACGCGAATTTCGTAGTGACGAAAGTAAATGCCCAGTCGCGCTTCATCAACGTGCCCGCGCCTCCTCCCGGGCCGGCGCCCGCCGGATTTCCGGCTGCGCCCACCCAACTCGCGAGCGGCGCCGCGACGGACCTGAAAGATAGCGGCGGCACATCGTACCTGACGGTTGCGCCTAAGAATCCCGCGACGTGGCCGCCATCGTTTGGCGTGCTCACGCAGGATGACATCAGCGACCCGACGAAATTCAACCTGCTAGTGGTCTATGCCCCGCTGTCAGGTGGAGTGGGAGTTCCGACGCCCGTAGTCCTCGAGCGGTTCAATGGGCTTGATCTCGACAATGTCGCCGCTGTAACTGCCGCCTCGAAGCTGGTCACCGTGAAGAGCTTCGAAGACGAGCCGAACCTGACGCTCTCGGCGTACGACCTGATGCATTACGACGCGAACAAGGCCACGCCGGTGATCAGCCTCACCAGCGTTCTTGACGCCGACAAGCAGACTTGGACCGCCGAGCAGGACCTGCTGGCGGACGGTCCGGCTGACACGCATTTCGTCGTCGAGATCGAGTCCGACGGGACCGCGCGCCTGCGTTTCGGCGACAGTGTGAATGGGCTGCGGCCGGATTCCGACACGAGTTTCACGGCAGCGTATCGCATCGGCAACGGAACCGCGGGGAATGTAGGTGCCGACACGCTCATCCACTGTGACGATGTTGACGTCGTGAAGTGCACGAATCCACTCGCGGCGATTGGCGGCACCGGCCCCGAGACTGCCGACCAGATTCGCCGCCGCGCTCCGCAGGCATTCTTAACGCAGGAGCGTGCGATTACCATGCCCGACTACGTGCGCATCGCCGAGATGAACGCGCAAGTCGAGAACGCGGTCGCCACGCTGCGCTGGACGGGAAGCTGGTACACGGTGTTCATCACCGCCGAGCCGAAAGACGCGGGTAACCTCACCGCTACGCTTCGCAAGGATCTGAAGAAGAACATCAACCGCTATCGGCTGGCGGGGCAGGACATCGAATTGGAATCCCCGCAGTATGTGTCGCTGCGGATTGCGCTGACCGTCTGCGTCGATCCCGCGTATTTTCGCAGCGACGTTGCCAAGCGGCTGAGCGAGGTGCTCGGCAGCCGCTGCTTGTCCGACGGAACGAAGGGCCTCTTCTATCCCGACAGCTTCACCTTCGGACAAACCGTCTACCTGAGCCGCGTCTACGCGGCCGCGCGAAAAGTTGCCGGCGTCGAGAGCGTCGCCGCGACGGTGTTCCAGCCGCAGGCAGCGCCGCCAACCTCGATCTTCCTCGCGAATGGCGAGATTCCGCTTGGCCCATTCCAGATTGCCCGTCTCGATAACGATCCCAGCCTGCCCGATCACGGCCAGTTGACGTTGTGCATGCAAGGGGGAAAGTGAGGAGCATGTGAGCTGCGCTGGAACATCCGATTGCCTCTGCGGCTGCTGCTCGGGCATCAGCGTGCAGACACCACAGGGCGAGCTGAACCTCCCCGGACTGCCTGCGATCACCTACCGCACAGGCACATGGGCGACATTCAAGCAGTCGATGCTGGCCCGGCTGTCGAGCGCGGATTATCCCGCACTCGCCGGGCTGAAGACGCGCGACGATGACGATTTCAGCATCGCGCTGCTCGATGCCAGCTCGGTGATGCTCGACATCCTGACGTTCTACCAGGAGCGGCTGGCCAACGAGAGCTACCTGCGCACCGCACAGCAGCTTCAATCGTTAACTGAGTTGGCCAGGCTCATTGGCTATCAGCCTGCGCCCGGAGTCGGATCATCGGTGTACCTGTCGTTCACGTTGCAATCGGCGCCGGGTTCACCCGCCGATCCGGCATCTACCGCGATCACCATACCGAAGGGAACGCAGGTGCAGAGCGTGCCGGCGCAAGGGCAGTCGCCGCAAACCTTCGAGACCTCCGCCGACATCCTCGCCAAGGCGGATTGGAATGCATTGCCGGTACAGACCGGCGTGCCGTGGACGCCGCAGATGAACGACCTCAGCGTCTATCTGCAGGGCACAGCTACGCAGTTGCAACCGGGCGACGCCATCCTGATTGTCGGCGATGAGCGGCTGGAGCCCGGCAATGCTACCAATCCGCGCTGGGACCTTCGCATCGTCACGGCGGTGCAGGCCGACACCGAGAAAAATCGCACGAATGTGACCTGGAGCGAAGGATTGGGCGACCCCACGCACGGCGTCCCGCCTGCGAGCAAGAATGCGAAGTTCTATGCGCTGCGCCAGCGCGCATCACTGTTCGGATACAACGCTCTCAACCCGCTGATGCTGACTCCAAAAACCAAGGCGCAGATCGCCGGCCTGCTGAACGGCGATGAGTGGAAGTTCGGACTGACCGCCGGCGGCGCCAATCTGGCCACGCAAGGTCTGGTTGATCTCGATGCGGTGTATCCCAAGCTTTCGGTTGGCGGATGGTTGGCGCTGATCATCCCGGACGCGAACGTCTCGCGATCTCCCTCCGGGTTCGTCATGCTTTGTCTGATCGATTCGGTCACTTCGATCAGTCGCTCGGATTACGCGACGAGCGCGAAGATCACGCGCGTGGCTGTGGACAACGCGTCGAATCTCAGCACCTTTTACAACGCAAGCCGCTCGACCTCGATCTTGACGCAAAGCGAGGAGCTTGCGGCCACCGAGCAGCCGCTCGACCATCCGCTGTACGGAGCCTTCATCGATCTGAAGGGAGTGCGCCTCGATCTCGCCGCGGTCAAAGCGCTGGCCGTGTACGGCAAAAGCCAGAAGCTCCAGGTCAATCCATTCGTGAATTCGCTCGTGTTCGTGCCCGATGACGGTTCTCCTAATCTCACCTTGAAGCCGCGAGACACGCTGACCATCGCCGAGCCGGCGAATCTTCCGCTTGCGAGCGATGGCTCGATTCCGGACTGGAGTACGTCAACCACTGCGCTTCAGCTTCGGGTGCTCGATACCGGCGGGAGAACCGGAAGCGTGAATGCGGCGCTCAGCAACTTTACGCTCGTGCCCGCGGCGAGCAAAGACCCGGTCATTCAGGAGTTCGCACTGGTCTCTTCGATTTCGCTGGCGAACGACCCCTATCCGCACACACGCATTCACCTGGCGTCTGAGCTGCTCAACTGCTACGACCGTACGGCCACGACCGTCAACACAAACGTCGGGATGGCGACCCAGGGCATGTCGGTCAGTGAGATTCTCGGCAGCGGATCGGCGGCAACGCCCAACCAGAAGTTCTCACTGAAACAAACGCCGCTGACGTTCGTTCAGTCACCCACGCCGACCGGGCGTGCGACCACGCTGGAGGTCACGGCGAATGGAGTCAAGTGGAAGGAGACGCCAACGCTCTATCAGCAGCCGCCGTCAGCGCGCGTTTACGCCACCCTGAATCAACCCGGCGGCAACACCGACATCCTCTTCGGCGACGGAGTAGAAGGCTCGACGCTGCCCACCGGACAGAATAATATCCACGCAAACTATCGCGTCGGCTCCGGCGTGGCGGGAAACGTGGCCGCGGGTTCGATCACCACGCTGATGGACCGGCCGCTGGGAGTCAGCGGCGTGAACAATCCGCAGGCGGCCACCGGCGGTCAGGATGCGCAGTCGGTCGACGACATACGCATCAATGCGCCGCTCTCAGTGCTGACGCTCGGGCGCGCTGTGTCGATCACCGACTATCAGAACTTCGCGTGCGGCTTTGCGGGAATGGCGAAGGCCCACGCGATCTGGATTCCCAGCGGGCCGGGGCGAGGAGTGTTCATCACCGTCGCCGCCGCTGGCGGATCGGCGCTGCCGCCCGGCAATCTCACGCTCGACAACCTCGTCACGGCACTTCACAACTACGGCAATCCGCTGATCCCGATTCATGTGCAGTCATTCCTGGAAACGCTGTTCAGCTTCAGCGCCGATATCAAGTACGACCCGGATTACGACGCGAAAGCGGTGAAGCAGAACGTGCTCGGCCAGTTGCGCCAGAGCTACAGCTTTGGCGCACGCAATTTCGGGCAGGGTGTATCGGCCGATGAGATCGCGGCGTTCATCCAGGCGGTACCGGGAGTGATCGCGTGCAACGTGAAGTCTCTGCTGCTCGGGCAAACGAGTAAGGCGGGCGATCTCGCGAGCAGCGGTTGGTCAACTTATGCTTACCAGCAATGGCTCATGCAAAAGGTGCCGCTGGATCGTCCGGGCTCCAGCTCGCCGACGCGCATTTGCGCTTATTTGCCTGTAGCGAACCCGGACAATTTGCCCGATCCCGCCGAGATTCTCGTGCTCGATCCTAATCCCAAGAGCGTTGTGCTGGGGGTGCTGGCATGAGCTTCGATCTGTTCACGCTTTTGCCTGCGGTTCACCGCACGCGCGACATCGAACTGGCGCAGTCGCAGAACCTGCTGACGCCGCAGGAGATGCTCGAGCTCAATACGCTTAAGGCGCTGGTGCCGCCGCTCTCGATCGATCAGCAACTGCGCCTCAACGAGTTGAGCGCGAAGATGACCCGTGGGCCGCTGCACTCGCTTCTGCTCATCATTCAGGAGCAGTTGGCCATTCTCGCCGAGGACCTCGACCAGCTCTATGATGACCAGTTCATCGAAACCTGCGCCCAGTGGGTGATCCCCTATATCGGCGATCTCATCGGCTACCAGTCGGTGAAGGGAATCGCGCCGGCCATCGATAACCCGCGGTCTGAGGTGGCCCAGACCATTTCGCTGCGGCGCCGCAAAGGGACCGTGCTGGTGATGGAGCAGCTCGCGCGCGACGTCACCGCCTGGGGTGCGCACGCGGTCGAGTTCTTCCGCGTGCTGGGCGATACGCAGTACACGAATCACCTGCGCCTGTGGAACCATTACGCCCCGGATATGCGCTGCTGGAAGACCGGCGTATACATCGAGACCGGCTTCGACCGCACGGCGCATAAAGTGGATGTGCGGCGAATCCCCGTGCGCCGCGGCCGCTACAACGTTCAGAACATCGGGATCTTCCTCTGGTCGCTGAATGCGTACTCCGTCACTAAAGATCAGGCGGCGATCAGCGCAGTCGATCCGCATTGCCTGCGCTTCAGTTCGCTCGGCATGGATATCCCGCTGTTTCACCGCGCGATCCCGCAGGGGGAAGAGATCACCGATCCCGCTCAGCCCTTCAATGTCGCCGACCGGCTGAAACGGCGCGTGCTCTGCGATGACGTGCTGAAGGGCGTCGGCGCCGTGTATTACGGCGAGGGAAACAGCGTTGTTATTTACCTCGACGATCAGCCGCTGAATCCTTACGAAATTCGAGTCGCGAATCTCTCGGGCGCCGACGGATCGTGGACGAACATGCCGGCTGCGGGCGGGATCTATCGTGCGGTAATCGATCCCGAACTCGGCCGCATCGCGCTGCCTTCCGCAGCGGCGGGAACTGCGCTGCCCAAGGTCACGGTTTCGTACCACTATGGCTTCAACGCCGACGTCGGGGGAGGCGAATATGCTCGCGGCGACAGCTTCCTGGTTCAGGATGAACAGTTCGTCTTCCCATTCCCCGATACAGCCGCCGTTCCGCGTTACACGACGCTCCAGGACGCGCTCGATTTCGCGAAAACGCAGCTCGCCGCGAACGGCGCGGTAGCGGTCGAGATCACCAACAGTGAAACCTATCCGCAAGTCGGCACGCTCGATCTCAGCGTCGATGTGCCAACGGGCTGCACCATCGAGTTGCGAGCGCACAACGAAACGCGGCCCACGCTGTTGCTCAACAGCGAGATTGGCATTTTCGGTGCTGCGTCGAGCACCTTCGCTCTGAATGGGCCGCTCATCGCGGCGGCCCCGGGCATGGCTCCGGCAAATCCGTCGCCCATTGCCTTGGTACATGTTCCCGCCAAGCGCGCCGACGGCAGCACCAACCAGCTTGAAGCGCTGGTAATTTCGCACTGCACTCTGGTTCCAGGCTGGTCAGTAGATACCAGCGGGACGCCGCATTTCGGCACGCAACCCAATCTCGTCGCCGAGCCGGCGGGGCTGACGGTCACGGTGAACAGGTCGGTCCTGGGCGCAATCCGCGCGGGCGAGTTTGCGAGCCTCAAGGCTTTCGATACGATTATCGACGCCACCGATCCGGCGAATGTCGCGATTGCCGGCCTGGATGGCATTGCCGGAATCGGGTCGCTGACGTTGGGTGGCCTCGAAACCGCCGATCCCGACGAAATTCCGCACGGATGCACCGTCATCGGTAAAGTGCACGCTGTGCTGTTGAGTCTTGTCTCCGACAGCATTCTCTGGGCCGGGCTCGTGAAGGGCGATTCCTGGACTACCGGCCTGATCGCCGATCGCAAGCAGGAGGGCTGCGTGCGGTTCAGCTTCCTGCCCGCGGGCGCAAAGACGCCGCGCCGTTACCAGTGCATGGAACGGGCGATCGCCGGTCCGCAGCCGATCTTCTTCGCGTTCCGGTATGGAAATCCCGGTTACCTGAAGTTGCTGAGTTCTACGCCGGACGTGGTGCGCCGCGGCGCCGATGACGGCGGTGAGATGGGTGCATTTCATTTTGTGTTGGCGCCATTGCGCGAGACCGATCTGCGCGTGCGCATGACGGAGTACATGCCGGTGGGGCTTGAGTTCGGAATTCTTTATCAGAATTAGCTCGATCTGCACCTGAGAAGGAGACTAGCGTGAGTTTCGACAACAGCCGTTACAGTTTCAATCCCCGAGACAATTACTCCGGAGTTGTCATGCAGCAGGGCCGCGTCCAGTTGGATTCCGACTGGAACGAATGGCTCGCCGAGCTTGTGCGCCGCACGCAGGCGGGCACGCTGGACATTCTGGGCCGCGCGGCCTACCCGGCAACCACTCCTTTTGCGTTCGCGATCACGGCCTCGAGCCCCGGCGGCAAGAACACTCTGCTGATCGGCCCAGGGCGCCTGTATGTCGATGGCTTGCTGGCGGAGAACCACGGAGATCCGGCGGCGGCGCAGTGGGACCCGGCGCTGGGCGAAATGTCGGACGCGCCGCAGCCGCCGCTCGCATCGGCCACCACCGGCGCCATCGATTACACCCAGCAGCCTTACATGCCGCCGAACACCGCGTTGCCTCCGGGCAATGGGCCATTCCTGGCCTATCTTGATGTCTGGGTCAGGCCGGTTGATTACATCAACAACCCCGGCCTGATTGATGCAGCCGTCGGCATCGATTCAACCGGCCGCTTGCAGACGGTATGGCAGGTCAGGCTGATGGACCTCGCCAATAGTCCCGGCGCAACCTGCGATTCGCCGATCGACAACTGGCCGCCTGCGCCTTCGGCGGGATTGCTCACGACGGGTACGACTCCGACCGCTCCTTCAGGCCCGTGCTGCCTCACCTCGGGTGCGGCGTACACAGGACTGGAGAACCAGTTCTACCGCGTGGAGATTCACCAACCGGGAACTCCGGAAGGGAACGCAGTGCCTCCGGCGAACCTCGCCGCCGGCATCGCAACCTTCAAGTGGTCGCGTGACAACGGGTCGGTGATCACCGGCGTGACCGGCATTGCGAACGTGACCAACAGCGCCGGCAATCCCGCGAGCCAGCTCACGGTCGAAAGCCTGGGACGCGACCAGGTGCTGGGCTTCGGCCCGGGCAACTGGATCGAAATTCTCGACGATGCTACAGAGTTTGGCCAGACCCACGGCGAACTGCACCAGATTGACACCATCGACGTCGCGGCGAAGACGATCACGCTGGCCACGACGCTTGGCGCCGGGTTCCCGGCCGGCAATCCCGACGCCGGCCTGCATACGCGCATCCGGCGTTGGGACCAATCGGGCAAAGTATATGAGCAGGACGGCACCACGGTCTGGTGGGACATCGACGCGCAAGGCAGCGCCGATATTCCTGTGCCGCCCTCGGGTACCTCGCTCATTCTGGAGAACGGCATTACGGTCAGTTTCGATATAAGCTCCGCCAGCGGGGGCTTCAATACCGGCGACTTCTGGGCCTTCGCCGCGCGCACCTCTACAGGGCAAGTCGAAAAGCTGGACAAGGCTGCGCCGCGCGGGATCCATCATCATTACGCGCGCCTGTCCATCGTGAACTTTCCGACGTCGGCGACCGATTGCCGCACCGAGTGGCCGCCCTCAACCGGCGAAGGCGAGTGCAGCTGCTGCTGCACCGTAACGGTCGGCGATGGCGTGAACACTTTCGGCAAGTACACGTCGATCAACGACGCCATCAAGGCGTTACCGGTGGATATCGGAGGCGAGGTCTGCATCCTACCCGGCGTGTATTTCGAGAATGTGTTCATCGAGGGCCACCGCGACGTCGTCCTGCGGGGCTGCGGATGGCAGACGCGCATCGCCTCCGCATCGCTCAAGCCTGCACCAGAGCCGGCCGTGCGTGGCGCTGCGCTAAACAACCCGGCAGAGGCCGCCGCAGCAAAGACGGACAGCCCGCCGTTCGCCGCGGTCATCACCATCTCGCAATCGCAGCATGTGAAATTGCTCTCCTTCGCGGTAGAAGCTGCGAAGGACGAGGTCGGCGTTCTGATCGATGGAACGGGCAAGCTGAGTATCTCACCACCGCAGGGCAGCGGCGGTGAAGTAAATGCTCCACGCGCATTCGTTATGGAGCGTGGCCGCACGGTCGATGTCACGGTAGAGGACCTGGTCATCACCGCCTCAACCGTTCCCGCCATCCTCGCCGATAGCATCACGCTGCTCCAGGTTGACAGCAACCGCATCGCGATGAAGAACGTCGCCAGCCGCTGGCCGGCGGTATGGGTCAGTGGCACCGAGATCCGTATCGTGCATAACTGGCTGGGCATTCAGACCTCGGCCCTGAATGTTGAATGGCTGCCGGCCACCGTCCAGCGCGACCTCGCCGGCAACTTCAGCGGAACGGTCTCGACCGCCAGCAGCGGTTTCGTAGCCATGAATCCAGGCGGCATTCAGATTGCCGGCACGTCCACGGGCGCTGCGACCAGAGATGTCTTCATCAACGAGAACGAGATCGACATCGCGGGATGGAACGGCATCACGCTGGGAAGTTTGGCAATACTGGACTCCAAAGGAAACGGTACCGGCACCATCACCGGGACAACGGTAGACCTGCCCGGCCCTTGCGACACGACGATTACAGTGCAGATCCCTACGACCCACCCCGGCCAGCCGGGCAGCCGGATCGTTGCCGCGGGCGATCTGGTCAATATCCAAATCAACCGCAACCGCATTCGCAACACCGGCGCGTGCGGCATCGGGCCGGTCGGATTTTTCGACTCCAAAGCCGGGCCGGAGATCGTGGCCATCCAGAACCTCTCGATAACCGCCAATACGATCAGCCGCACGTTATCGCGAGAAGTAACTGGTCTGCCGCAGGCCTTCAGCGGCGCATTCGGCGCGATCTGCATTCCTTATGTGGAGGATTTGGTCATTCGGGACAATGCGATCGCGGATTTTGGATTTCGGCCGGGAGATCCCGTGTGCGGCATCTTCGTTCTGCACGGGCAGACGATCGATATCAGCCGCAACCAGGTGCTCGAAACCCGCGATTGGAACCTCGCCGCCCAAGAGAAAGTCTCGCCGGCCGGAATTCGCGGCGGCATTGTCGTGGTGAGTGCTACCCCGCCATCGTTTACGACAACCACATCGTTGTACAGCAATGCCAACACGCTGGCTGACGCATACACTGCGCCCTCGTTCGTGCCGGGAGTGCCGGCGTTGCGCGTGGAGCACAACGTCGTCCGTGTGGCTTCAGGTGACGCTCTCGAAGCTGCCGGCTACGGGCCATTCTCGATCGTAAACAACCATCTCTCGACGGCGGGCACCACCCGAGGAGGTGGAGTATCGGCGCTCGCGCAGACCGTGCTCATCCTGAACCTCGGTCTATCCATTGAACTCGCTGCCCTGGGGAAGTTCAGCGGTTTCGCCCAGAACCAGCCGGCTCGCGCCACTCTTCAGGCACGCGGTTCGGGGACTACATCAAACGGTGCAATTACCTTCACGGACAACATGTGTCAATTGGAGGCGAGAATCACCCGTCCGCAGGCATTTTCGTCGGTTATGATCTTGAGCCTCGACGATCTCATCTTCGGCACCAATCAATGCTGGGTGGACGCGATCGCCGGCTCACCAACGGTCGTGCTGGATGCGGTGCTAATAGCCAGCTTTGTCCAGGTCACCAGCAATCGTTTCCAGGAAGCGCCGGGTTCGGTGCCGGCATCCGGGTTCACCGCTGGATTGCTGAACATCACAGGGCAAAATATCTCGTCGCGTTGCCTATTCGCGACAGGCTTGTTGAAGCCCGCGCTCCTCACTAAGAACCTCTCGCTGTTGCCGGCCGAAGCCTGCGATGCAAAGGCGAAGGGCTTGAACTTGAATTTCATCGACTCATGAGCTTCACTGAGAGGAGTAGCGGATTTCGGGAACGCGTCACTCGGGACGGAAAGGAAGTTTGACGAGCATGGCAACCAAATCGAAGACGACATCGAGTGCGCCGGACGATATGGCGGACGTCGGTAATCAGATCGCGAGCAATCTGGCCGCTGCCGATGAAATCGCAGCACAGCGCGTTCAGACGCTCGCCTGGGTGCACCAGGCGCGCGCCGCGCAACTCTCGCGCACCGCGGCCAGCCTGAAGGCGCAGTACGGAGCCAACGATCCAGGCGTGAAAAGTGCGGAGGCTGCGGCGGCCGCCGCCACCGCCACCGCCGCGCAGGTCGCCATGGTGCAACACCAGGTCACGACTGCCGATCCTCAAGTTGCGCCGAACGGATGGGCGTTGCACGGCCGCGTCTTCGACGCTCAACTGGCACCCGCTTCCGGCTACACTGTGTTTCTGGTTGACAGCGCAAAGAACTACCAGCAGGCTTACGGATTCGCCTATACCGACGATACGGGATATTTTCTGCTGAACTACCCCGGGCCCGATGCAGCTTCGCAGGCAGCGGCCACGCCGGAGCTTTTCGTCGAAGTCGCCGATACTAAGGCGCGGCCGGTCTTTCTAAGTACGACCGCCTTCGAGCCCGTCATCGGCAGCGCGACTTATCAGAACATTGTGCTGCCCGCGGGTCAGCGGCCCATTGGCGATCCTCCTCCGGAGATCCGGCAGGTGGCAATACCCAAAGCCACCAAGAAAAAGAAGTCGTGAGCGCTCTTCGCTGCTTTCAAGTTGTAGCGCACGCACTCGTGCGTGCGGGCGCCCCCCTGGGCAGTATCGAGACTCGTCTCGACGCCTGGCTCTACTTCGGTCGCGGTGTGGTTCCTCGGGCGAAAGGCCTTTTCCCTTTGCTCTTCTGCCTCTAACTCGAGATGCGAACGAAGTTGCCTCAGCCGAAGGCTGCACTCCAGGCTCGATCGACAGGGCACCGCCGGCCAGGATAGAACCTGCTGCTTTGCAAAAGATCCCCAAAAATTGGTAATAGACCACGGGCTTGGTACCAGTGCGACGTCTCTGCTGAGACGCCAATGCTGAAACGCCAGAGATTCCCTGAGAGCTGAACCCCGCATTCCAAGGTTCTTACAGCGGTCGTTCCTGGAAAATTTCGAAATCGCCACAAAATGGCCCTAAAACTGCCAGAAAACACTCTTTTGCGAAAACGGAACGAGAAAGCGATCGGATGAAACGTGTTCGAATGAACCGGAGATTTCAACGTGTTTACCAACTCCACGAACCCGAGCGCCCCAGACGGAATTGACCCGTTTAGGTTGAGGACAGACGGGGGGAAGGAAGACGTCATGCACCTAACCAGCTTCGATCCGATTCCATCCCCGGTCCCCGAACCTTCCTCGGTGATCCTGCTGGCGACCAGTTTGTTGCTCGGGGCGGCATTGGTAACACGAAAACGGATCGCCCGGCGCCGCGCATAGAGGCTCCGCGCGGGATCGGGTGGGAGATCATCGCGAGCGTCTGCCCACTTCAATATCAATGCAGGACGAAGTGGGGCAGGCGGTTTCGCCTGCCCAGACAAAAGCGTTTTATCAAAGGCGGCTACCGCACTGGCATCCGGATGAAGCTTTTCTGTTTTTGACTTGGCGTTTGTTCGGATCTCTGCCCAGGCAAGCGGATCCAAGTGCTGATTTGCAGTCAGCACCTCCCAAGATGGCTGGCCAAGCCTTCCTTACGCTCGATCGAAGTATTGATCGAGCCGCCTCAGGTCCGATTTGGCTTCGAGACCGGCGAATTGCGAGCCTGGTCGTACAGACTCTTGTGGCGGGCGAGATCGAGCGCGGGTTTTATCAACTCCGCGCCTATGTGGTCATGCCGAATCACGTCCATGCCGTTCTGCTGCCGAAAATGCCTTTGCCCGCGATCACCCGCTGGCTAAAGGGTTCTACCGCTCGCCGGGCCAATCGGATCCTGGCTCGGACCGGGCAGCCGTTCTGGCAAGACGAATCTTACGATCATTGGGTGCGGACGCCGAACGAACTGGAACGAATTGTCCGCTATATAGAGCGAAATCCGGTGAGCGCAGGGTTGGTTTCCTGTGAAGAGGATTGGCCATGGTCCAGTGCCACCACGGCAGGCGAAACCGCCTGCCCCACCATGTAGAAACTCAAGGATTCGCGGGACAATCCACTTGTTTACCAAACGAGTGCCGTCCTTCAAGCAGATCCTTTGCGGAAGCATTGATCCGCCCTCCGAAGCGGATGACTGGCCCAAATTTTGAAGTTCGGCCGCTCTGCTTAGCCGCTAACTCCAACACCGTTCACTTAAGAGCCGACATCCAAACTTAAGGACATGCTAAAACTGAGCCCCGAGCGTAGCGACGTCTGCCGCAATCTGGGGCGCTTACGCTTCCGGCTTGGGATTCGGCATTTTCAAATCGCAGATCCATACCAGATTGGGCCAGCTCAAGCTTAGGTGAACAGCAGTGCCGCTAACTGTTCTCAATCGGCAGTCCCGACACCTCAATCGCCCGCCAGCCGCCGTCGAGCGAGATCACACCCGTGTAGCCCATCTTCTGCAAATTGTCCGCCGCCAACGCCGAACGGAATCCGCCGCCGCAGTAGAGAACGAGCTTCGTGCTCTTATCAGGAAAGGTCTTTTCGATGTCGCGTTCGATGATGCCTTTGCTCAAATGAACCGCGCCGGCCGCGTGCGCCGCTTCCCATTCGTGATCGTCGCGCACGTCCACAAGCTGGCCGGCTTCGCCGCGCTCGCGCATTCGCTTGTATCCTTCGATATCGACTTCGCGCACGCGCTTCTTTGCATCCTGCACCAAAGCCAGAAACCCTGGATCGTGATGCTTTGCCGGCGCGCTCATTATTGAACCCTTTCGATTCGCGCTCCGGCCGCCGCCAGCTTCTCTTCGATGCGCTCGTAGCCGCGGTCCATATGATAGACGCGATCGATCGTCGTTTCACCTTGTGCCACCAGAGCCGCCAGCACGAGCGAAGCGCTCGCTCGCAGGTCGGAGGCGATCACTTGCGCTCCGGTCAGCCGTTCTCCGCCGGCCACAATCGCCTGGCGTCCTTCGATGCGAATATTCGCTCCCATGCGCGCCAGCTCCTGCGTGTGCATGAAGCGATTCTCGAAGATCGTTTCGGTGATGAAACTGATTCCCTGCGCGGTGGCCATCCACGCCATGTATTGCGCCTGCAAGTCGGTGGCGAAGCCGGGATACTCTTCGGTGGTCATATCCACCGCATGAGGCCGCCGGGCGCAGCGCACGCGCACCGCATTCGCGTCCAAATCGTCCACCTGGGCGCCTGCTTGCTCCATCTTCACGACGAGCGCCGCCACGTGTTCGGCTTCGCATCCGCTCACCACCACATCGCCTTGGGAGATCGCGGCCGCCAGCAGAAATGTGCCGGTCTCGATGCGATCCGGAATAATGGTGTGCTCGGCGCCATGCAGCCGCTCGACGCCGCGGATGCGGATGATGGAGGTTCCCGCGCCCTCGATCTTCGCTCCCATCTTGATGAGCAGTTCGGCCAGGTCTTTGACCTCCGGCTCTCTGGCCGCGTTGCGGATGACGGTTTCTCCGCGCGCCAGCACCGAGGCCATCAGCACGTCTTCGGTTCCCGTCACCGTAATGCGGTCGAAATGAATGTGTGCGCCGCGCAGGCCCTCGGGCGCACTCGCTTCCACGTATCCGTGCGTCTGCTCGATGGTGGCGCCGAGCTGTTCGAGCGCCGAAACGTGCAGATTGATCGGCCGCGCGCCGATCGCGCATCCTCCCGGCATAGAAACCCGTGCACGCCCGGTCCGCGCCACCAGCGGTCCCAAGACCAAGCTGGAAGCGCGCATGGTTTTCACGACATCGTAAGGGGCTTCGGCCTGTTCGATCAACTTCGCCTGTACGCAAGTGCTGCCGTTGTGATTGGAGACATGCGCTCCGGTGTAGGCGAGCAGGCTCTCCATCGTCGCGATGTCCTTCACTCGCGGCAGGCGCTTCAACACAACGTTTTCGTCGGTCAGCAGGCAGGCCGCTAGCGCGGGCAGCGCCGCGTTTTTCGCACCGCTCACCGGCAATTCGCCCGAGAGCGGCGCGCCGCCGGTAATTCTAAATTTGTCCATGATCCTGTAGTGCCGCGCGCAGGCTTCCTTTCGCTTCGGCCAGTATCGCCTCGGCTTCCGCCCGCGTCGCCTTGCGTTTGCGCATCACAATCGCAGCGCGCACCGAACCGCCTTCTTCCAAAAGCCGCACGGCTTCCCCATAGGATACGCCCGCAAGCTGCGTCACGATCCGACGTGCCCGCTCAGTGAGCTTCTGATTGCTGGGTTGCACGTTTACCATCAGGTTGCCGTACACATAGCCCAGCCGAATCATGACGCCGGTGCTCAACATATTCAGCACTAGCTTGGTGGCCGTGCCCGCGCGCATGCGCGTCGATCCGGTCAGAATCTCCGGCCCGACGAGCGGCGTAATCGCGATCTCGGCGGCCGCAGCCACTTGCGAATTTGCTGTGCAGCTCAGCCCGATCGTCAGCGCCCCTAGCTCGCGAGCATAGCGCAACGCGCCCAGCACGTATGGCGTCCGCCCGCTCGCCGCAATGCCGACCAGCGCATCGCCCCGGCCGAATGATCTCGCCTCCAAATCGCGCCGGCCTAACCCGGCATCGTCTTCGGCGCCCTCCACCGAAAAGCGCAGCGCCCGGTCGCCACCCGCGATGAGTCCCTGCACTAGTTCCGGCGAGGTATGAAAGGTCGGCGGACATTCAGAGGCATCCAGCACGCCCAGCCGCCCCGACGTCCCCGCGCCGGCATAAAAAAGCCGCCCGCCTGCCGACAGCCGCGACGCCACCGCGTCCACCGCCCGCGCAATGGCTTCGATTTCCCGCTCTACTGCAGGCGCTACTTCCGCATCGGCTGCATTGATCGTCCGCAGCAGGTCGAGCGTTGGCATCGCGTCGATTTGAGCCGACGCCGGGTTCGCCGCCTCGGTCAAAAGGTCATCCAACATCTCTTTATTTATAAAAAAGGCCGAAGGAGCCGTCCGCCCCTTCGGCCTGATTGGATTCTGAGCTTTCCTTGTTCTATGCCTGGAACGAGCTGCCGCAGCCGCAGGTCGATTTCACTTGCGGATTGTTGAACTTGAATCCGGAGCCTTCGAGCGTCTCCACGTAGTCCACCTCGGCGCCATCCAGGTACAGCATGCTGGCCTGGTCTACGAACACCTTCAAGCCATCGAAACTGTACGTCTTGTCCAGCATTCCAGGTGTATTCTCGAAAGCCATGGAGTAGCTGAATCCGGAGCAGCCTCCGCCGACCACCGCAATCCGCAGCCCGGCCGGCTTGGGATCCTGCATGCCTAAGATTTCGTTCACCTTGCTTACGGCTGTTTCGGTCAATGTAACCATCTCTGTCTCTCCCTCTCGTTGATAGGCTCTTCTCCCTCAGTGTACAACCGATTTCTATCTTTCGCGCGCGAACGATCGGTAAGCGGCCTAAGCGAGCACTTTTTCCAAATTTTTTTCCTTTTAGATCCAGCGGCTTACACCCTCTTCCCCCTTCCATTCCGCACGCCCACCCCGCACACTCGACCTGTAGAGCAGGCGTTTTCGCCTGCCACCGCACACCCTCTGGAGACAACCATGGCAACCGCCAAACAAATCGCGGCCAATCGCCGCAACTCAGAAAAATCCACTGGCCCCAAGTCCGTCGAGACCAAGGCCAAAGTCGCCCAGAACGGCGTCAAGCACGGCCTCTGCGCCAAATTCCGCGTCCTCAAAGAAGTCGAAAAGCAGGAAAACTTCGACGCTTTTCTCAATAAGCTCATCGAAGACGAGCAGCCCGTCGGCCAGGCCGAAATCGAGTTGGTCGTCAAAATGGCCGAACAT
>DASVGP010000059.1:0-62928 GCA_036379475.1 Bryobacteraceae bacterium
GTTGACAGAAAAGAAATCCCGTTTGAGCCGATCAATACGCCGAGATTCCATGCCATAAACGTGCGGCGCCAGCGCTCGCGAACGCTCCATCCAGCGCAAAGCCACAGAAGCGCCAAGCCGGCCACGATGAGCAGCCCAATCACGCCGAAATTTGCCAAAGTGCGCCAGTACAGATTTTCGGAGAACCCGCCGGTACCCACCAGAATTTCGGACAGAGAGGGTGCTTGCAAGGTGTTTTCCGCAGGCAGTAGATCCGAAATGTGAACGGCCGCGCTATTGCGCTTTGTCGAGTAGAGTCCGCCCAGTGCATTGAAAGCATGATTGACGTTATACACGGTTGGCAAAACCGCGAATGCCGTAAAAGCGACGCCGCACGCCAGTGTGGTCAAAAGCAGCCATCGGGCAGCACTCTGCTTCGTTCTGTAAATCTTCAGGAAGAGAAGGATAGCGCCAATGACACCGGCCGTTATGTATCCGGACAGGGACAACGTGCCCAGAAGCATGAGTACATAAACCGTCATTCGGAGAACCCAGGCTCCCCGGCGGGTGCCGAACGCGATCATCATCAGAAGCAGACAGAGGCACGCGTAACCGTTTGGATCGTCAAGGATGCCGCCGAAGCGAAGAATCACTCCGGGATAGCTGAGCGCGGGATAGCGGATGCCGGCCAGAGCTAAAACCACGGTGATTAACCAAAAAGGAAAGGTAACCCAGAATGTGATGCGCTCGAAGCTCAACAGAGTAGCGATAAGGCTGTGCTTGCGATCCGCAAAGAACGGGACCAAGAGCGCGGTGGCCATCCACGGCAGAAACTGTATGGCGAACAGATATGTGTCGGCGAGATCTCCAGGAAAGATTGCGATGCGGACAAGGAGGATGACCAGCAGGAGCAGGATGCCGAATGCAGTCATTTGAGCGACCATCCTGTAGGCCGGGGTTGCCCAGATCGGGGTGCGAAGAAACCTCCAGGCGGCATAGAGGATAAAGAGAAGCAGAATCGCGTATTTGATGGCACTCAGGAGCGGAGGCGTAGCCGTGTAAAAGTTGGTAGTCGTGCTCGGATCGTTTACGTGGAGAATGTAGCGGTACGAGTATTGGGCGATGGAGAGTATCCAGAGCCAGATCATCGGCCAGCATGGCCGACCGGGAGTCTCAGTACGCGAAATCATTCGACGCCTGCTGGAGAACGTGGCGAACGGCTTCGCGATACGCGTCCAGGCGGAAGCGCCGCGACCATTCGCTCCTCGCTTGCGCAACCACGGAGGCGACACGGCCGCGATCCATCCGCAAGACCTCAAGAATACGGTTGGCAAGCGATTTGGCGGTGGCTTCCGCGGTGAGGAATCCGGTTCGGTTATTGTCGATGATCTCGGGGATTCCGCCGCAGGGGAACGCGAGGACCGGAATGCCGGCGCTGAACGCCTCCAGGATGACCCTGGGGGTTGCTTCCAGCGCGCTCGATGGCACGACGAGCAGATCGAGATCCGAGTAGATATTTGAGACGTCGCTTTGCCATTCGAGAAAATCAACCGATGTGTTTTCGGCGGCGGCGATCACCTTCCGGTAGTAACCGGATCCGGAAAACAGAGGTGAGCCGACGATGCGAAAGCGGCATCGGGGGAACTTTTGCGCGACGAGCTTCGCCGCCTGGACAAACTCCATCTGTCCCTTTCCCTTTTCCACCCGGCCGATGAGCCCGATTTGGAAACGATCAGCCCGTCTCACCGGCTTGTTTGGCGCGACGCACTCAATGCCGTTATAGATCACGTTTAGGCGCTGCGGCCAGATGTACTCACGCACCGGATCTGCCGCGTAGCGGCAACTGGCAACGGCCCACGCATTCGTAATTCGAAGCGCTTCGCCGGCCAGAATGATTGCAGACTCCTGAAATAAGCGGTTATGGCAATGGAATACAAGCGGAATCTTTGCTTTTCTTGCCACCCAGGCAGCCGATGGAAGCAGGCGAGGTCCATTTACATACAAGAGGCCGGCCTTCTCATGTTCGACGATTTGTTGTACCGCTTCGGTCAGATACGGTAATGCGATCAAGTATTTGAGTATTTCGACAGGCGGTTTCTTTGTGCTGGAGTAACTCTGCGAAGGCAGCGTATAGGTGCGATATCCGTTTTCATGGAGAAGATCGGCAAATGGCCCGCTCCCCTGAATTGCGACGGTGACGTCCCATCCGCATTGCGAGAAACCGGGGAGAAGATCGAGGAGGCTCCGCTGGCCGCCGCCGATACTTGCAAACTGATCAAGACACAGTAGTTTGCGGCCGGTCATCAAGTGCCCACTTTGAAATCGAGCACGCGGCTGTCCGCCCTTTGCGGGCCGCGATCGAATAAAATTTTTGACATTTCGCGTGCAAATGTTTCTCTTGAAAACCGAGCGGCGTGCATCTGGAGCGTAGCCGGCGAAATTTCCTTCTCCTGCCGCTCGAAGGAACGCACCGCTTGCTCCAGGCGATATTCACCGGGTTCGGAATAGAAAAAGCCGGCACGCGGATTGATGGACGGGATACTTTCCAGCACGCCGCCTCTCCCCAAGGCGATCACCGGCTTGCCGCTGGCCAGCGCTTCGACGGGTGCGATTCCAAAATCCTCTTCGCCGGGGAGCAGCAAGGCTCGGCAGTGAGCATAAAGGTGAAGCAGGTCATCGTCCGATACGCGCCCGCAGAACTCGACCGTTTTCCCAGCCATGCTCCGCAGCCGCCGGTATTCGGGGCCCAAGCCGACAATTTTCAGGCGCCGTCCTCTTGCGGTAAAGCAGCGGACAGCATCCGCAATGCGCTTGTAAGCAACTAACTCGGAAACGATCAGATAGTAGTCGCCCGAAGCCGCATTGTAAAAACGCTCGGTCGATACCGGAGGATGGACAATGTCCGAAGGCCGCCGGTAGGTTTTCCAAATTCTTTGCTGAACGTTGTGACTGTTCGCGACAAACTGATCCACGCGCAAAGCCGTGCTGGCATCCCACAGGCGAAGGTAGCTGCCAAGCGGCGCCAGCAAGGGGCGCTTCCAGGAAGGCGTCCATTCGCGCATATAGGCCGGATAAAGATCCCAAAGGTAACGCATCGGGGTGTGGCAATAGCAGACGTGCCGGGTTTTCGAAGAGGTGAGCACTCCTTTCGCCGGGCCGGATTCGCTGCTGACGACCAGATCGTAGCCGCGCAGATCGAAATTTTCGACCGCGAGCGGCATGAGCGGGAGCAGCGATCGATAGTGGCGGCGGAGTGGATTTAAAAAGGATGCCTTCACCCGGTGCGACCGAATCAAGGGAGAGACCCGGTCCGGGTCATAAAACAAAGTAAAGATGTCCGGCTTCGGCAGGATACGGCAGAGCTCCTCGACTACTTTTTCCCCTCCGCGCATCCCGAGGAGCCAGTAATGGACAATCGCACAGCGCATCAGAAAGTCATCCTGTTTTTGGCGAAGCAAAGCCAATTCCGGCTAAGTTGCGGCAGAACAACAACATAGGGCAACATTACGAAGCGAACTCGGGCGGCGTGGGTTCGTTTTTTCATTTCTCGCTCACCACGCATCCTTCCCTGAGATCACCAAATGTAATGTGGTAAACAATATCCTGAGATACAGCTTGAGCGACCAATGGCGGACTAGAAAGAGATCTAACCGACGGCGCCGGCGATAGTTGAGGCGGCTCCGGCCGCGGATCTGCCAAAGGCCGCTCAGGCCGGGGCGCCTGGAGAGGACCGCGACGGCGGCGGAGCCGTAATATCGATCAAGTTCGTATTCGGTAAGCGGGCGCGGGCCGACCAACGCCATTTCGCCTCGCACCACGTGCCACAGTTGCGGCAATTCGTCCAGGGAATGGCGGCGGCAAAAGGCCGCAAAAGCGCTGGTCACGCGAGGATCGCTGCTGCTCTTCGGGCTGGAGCCGTCGGGAATTTCCGGCGGTAGCAGTTCGAGAAAACCGATGCGGCGGCGCGGCTGCCCGGAGCCACGGCGCCACATTGTGCGCAGTTTCAGAACCCAGAGGGGCCGGCCTCCCTGCGCAATGCGGAGGTGTGCAACAAACGGCGCGCGGCCGGAAAGCAAGACGACAGCGATTGCGGCAGCGAGAAGGGCCGGAGCGGTCAAGAGCAGCAAAACCGCCGCGATGAGCCGTTCCAGCACATGAATCAGCTTCCAAAAGCCGGCGACCGCAACCGAGGCGGGCGCAAAATCGAGGCCTACGGATCGAATTCCTATCGACGACACATGACGAGATTAGGCTGACAGGGGAAGCATGCGTGTTCGCCCATCGTAAAAGTCTTGTAAATGCGGCCGGAGGCGATTTCCGCCCGCGGGACAGGAGGGGGCCAGAAGTGTCAAAATACAAATACCAATGCAGACGATTCTTGTCATCGACGACGACGAGAGCTTGCGCGAGATGATCCGCGTCCTGCTGGAGAAGGAAAACTTCGTTCCACTTTTTGCCGCTGACGGCAGGACCGGCTTTGAGAAAGCCGTCACGCTGAAACCGCAGCTCATCGTGGTGGACCTGCGGCTGCCCGGTATGAGCGGGGCCGATGTTTGCAAGCAACTGCGGGCCGACAGAATTCACACGCCGATCATCGTGCTGAGCGCGGTGGGCGACGAAATCGACAAAGTGCTGCTGCTGGAAATGGGAGCAGACGATTACATTGTCAAGCCCTTTGGAACCCGAGAATTGCTGGCGCGGATTCGCGCGCTATTGCGACGAACGTCAGCCGAGACTAAGGTTTTACGTTTTGGGGAGGTTGAGGTGGACGTAGACCGGCGCAGCACCACACGTCGCGGAAACGAGGTGAAGCTGACGCCCGCCGAATATAACCTGTTGCTGTACTTTCTTCAGAATCCGGACCGCGCGCTGACGCGCGATGTCCTTCTCAATTCGGTTTGGGGCTATGACTCTTATCCGAACAGCCGTACCGTGGATGCGCACGTCGTGAGACTGCGCCAAAAACTGGAGCCGGACGCGAGCGTGCCGAAGCATTTTTTGACTGTACACGGCGTGGGGTACCGGTTCCTGCCGTAGTGTCGGGATCGGGCTTCCATGGCCTTCATTCTGATTGTGGAAGACAGCGACGACGTCGCGCCGCTGGAGATCGCTCTGAGCCGGATCGATCATCTTTCGGTTCTGGTGGTTACGAATGGACGAGACGCGCTCGAGTTCATTCATCGCAATAACGAAGAAATGGCCGCTCTGATTACAGACTTGCGCTTACCGTTTTTGGGCGGCCTGGAGCTGATCAGTGCAGTCCGGGCCTCTCCCTGTAACGCTCATTTGCCGGTTATTGTGATCAGCGGCGAAAGCGATCCGGCAATTCGAACGCGTGTTCACGATTTGGGCGCAAACGCCTTCTTCACGAAGCCATACTCTCCGGCGGCAATACGCCGGACATTAGAAGGTCTGCTCCATGCTCCATAGACTATCTTTTCTTTTTCTGCTAGGGATTGTTCCCGCTTATCCGCAAGGAGATCCTTCTTCAGCCATGCTGCAGCAGATCCTGCAAAGACTGGACCGGCTCGAGAAGCAGAATCAGAAGCTTATGCAGGAGGTGACCGCGCTGCGGCAGCAATTAGCCGCACAAAGCCAACCGGCGGCGACCTCCGCGGCGACTCCTAAGTCGCCCTCTTTGCAGCAGCAGGTTGCTGTGAATCAAGCGCGCATTGCCGAGCAGGCGCAGACCAAAGTGGAAGCAGCTCATAAGTACCCGGTCAAGCTGACCGGCTTGGTTTTGTTCAACGCATTCAGCAATACGGAGAGCCGCAATGGGGACGCCGTTAGTGATCAGGGGCTTTTGGGCGACTCGTACGGCGACGGGGCGACGATGCGCCAGACGCTGCTCGGGTTTAAGTTTCACGGTCCGGCACTGCCGGGGGACGGGCATGTGGATGGATCCTTGACGATGGATTTTTGGGGCGGCAGCGCCGTTACGGGCTCGAACTGGTTTCGGCTACGCCGGGCCGAAATCTCACTCAACTGGCGGAATCGGAGCTTTATGGTTGGCCAGGATAAACCGCTCATTTCCCCCTACAACCCCGATTCGCTGGCCGAGGTGGGCGTGCCGCCGTTGGCCGGCGCGGGGAATTTCTGGTTCTGGCTCCCGCAAGCGCGGTACGAAGAGCACGTTCGAATGGGCACGAACTGGGGAATCAATGGACAGGTTGCCGTGTTGCAAACCGGAGGCACTGCATATAGGAGCACTGAAGAATCGTACGGCTATGTCGAGCCCGTAAAGCCGGCGCTGGAGGGACGCCTCGCAATCTGGCACCGGTTTAACGATACGCAAAGATTCGAGGTTGCGCCGGGATTTCACATCAGCTCGGATCATGTTGGCGGCGCATCCGTTGGCTCGCGGATCGAATCATTGGATTGGCTGATCGCCCCGAGTTCTCGCCTGAACGTTACAGGAGCAGTATTCACGGGTCGAAATGTCGCCGGTCTCGGATCGCTGGGAAATGGAGTTGTCATGGGAGCAAACGGGATTGCTCACGCCGTTCATAGCTCGGGCGGGTGGGCTCAAGTTGCGGTTCCGGTTACAAGCCGCCTAACGCTTAATATCTTCGGCGGGCTGGAAGAAGACAGCGATGCCGAAGCAAACGCTTCCACGATCGCAAGGAACTGGAGCTATGCGTCCAATCTGATCTACCACTTAAGTTCTAACGTAGTGATCGGGTTGGAAGGTCTGCAGATGAGGACACATTCCGGGCTGGATATTCCAGGAGTGCAGAACCGATATGACCTTGCCGTTGGGTATTTGTTTTAGAGCGCTGATGAGTTGTCGCGGAGCAAGCGTCGACACGAGTGTCGGGCCCAGAGGGCACCCCGCACCCACGAGTGCGTGTGCTATGAGGTTGCTCGCGATATTCCTGGTTATCGGGTTGGCTCCGTCACTATGGGGTGCTACCGTAGCCGGAGAGGTGCATCTAGTCGGATCGAAAATTCCGGCGGTGAACAAGAAACACGATTTTTCAGGGGTGGTTGTCTGGCTGATGCCGGTTGCCAGAACAAGTCCACTGCTGCTCGTGCGAAAGCACGCGACGATGGTTCAAAAAGATAAGCGGTTCACCCCGCATATTCTTGCAATCGAGAGCGGCACAACGGTAGATTTCCCTAACTTTGATCCGATCTTTCATAACGCGTTCTCGAATTTTAATGGTCAGATCTTCGATATTGGGCTGTATCCTCCCGGCACTTCCAGATCGATCCGGTTTACCGAGCCTGGAATTGTGAAGATCTTCTGCAACATTCATCCTTCTATGTCGGCCACGATCGTCGTCGTGGGTTCACCATATTTCACAGTCACCGATCACCACGGCCGCTATTCGTTTGCCAATGTCGCACCCGGCACGTATCGGATACATTTTTTCCACGAACGAGCAACCACAGAGACACTCAAGAAGCTAACCCGGACCGTTATTGTAAGGGCGGACAAACGCAAGGTAGCGTCAACGACTATCTCCGAGGCCGGCTATCTGGCAATCGCACATAAAAACAAGTATGGCCGCGATTATCCAGATAATGGTGACAGTACGGACGGATACTCGGCATTACTCCAGTGAAACACTTCCCGTTCCAAGGCCATTCGCTGCTGTGGCGGATTCTTCTATCCACAGCCATAGCGGTTACGGTCGCGTTCGCGCTGACCGGATTGATCGTGCAGAGGCGCACGGCGGCAATCAGCGAGGCGAGCCTGGAACGGGAAATCCGTATGAGCCTGCAGGCTTACGAATCGCTGTGGAACGCGCGTGTTCACACCATGGTGGAAGTCAGCCAGATCATGAGCTCGATGTCCGATGTCCGTGCCGCTTTTATGACCCGGGACCGGGCGACGATCCAAGATGCAGCCGGACAATTATGGTCGAAGATATCCGAACAGGATGCAAGCTTCCTGGTCTTGGACCCCGCCGGCAATCTGATTGCATCGCTCGGAGGGCAGCCCGAATTCGCGGTGGATCCGGCGCTGGTGCAGGCAGCGCTAAAACGGTTTCCCAAACAAGTTACCGGGTACGTGACGAAAGGATCGCAGCTCTATTACGTCGTGCTTACGCCGGTTTATGTGCAGGCTCAGCATGAAGAAGGACTGTTGAATATTCTGCTGATCGCCTTCAATATTGACGACGGGTTGACGCAGGACCTGAAGAGCCGCACCAACGGGAGCGATTTTGCATTTGCCACTTCCGACGCGGTGATTGCGAGCACTCTAGACGGAATTACTCCCAGGGACATTCGCGGGGGCACGGATCTGCCTGGGGGAGCGCGCCGCATTGCCGTTTCGGGCAAGAACTATCTGCTTCTTGGAACGAGCCTGGAGGACACGACCGGACATTTAATCGGTCACTTATATGTAATTCGTTCGCTAGGAGCGCTGCAGAGCGCGGTCGGAAATCTGAGGCATGCAGTCGGGCTGTTTTGGATTGTCGGACTGATGGTCGCCTTCGCGCTGTCCTATGCGCTATTTCGGCGGGTGCTCAAACCGGTGAGGACGCTGGATCGGGCGGCCGCGGAGATCATCAAGCGGAACTATGATTACCGGGTGCCGGTCGAGAGCGGCGACGAATTGGGGCGGTTAGCGGTCACCTTCAACCAAATGTCCGAGTCGATCCGGGCGGCACGCGAAGATTTGATTCGGCAGGAGCAGATCGCCACCATCGGGCGGCTCTCTACCTCAATTGTCCATGACTTGAGAAATCCGCTGGCGGCCATTTACGGCGGAGCGGAGATGCTGGTCGATGCGGAGTTGTCGGACGAGCAGCGCCAACGGCTGGCCGCCACGATCTACAGTTCCTCGCGCAGGATTCAAGCTCTCCTGCAGGATCTTCTCGATGCCTCACGAGGAGAATGTAAGACGCCCGAGGTGTGTCTGCTCAGCGACATCGTGACCGGCGCGCAGGAGCAATTGCGGCAGAGTGCGGCGCTGCATTCGGTCCGCATCGACGTCGCGATCCCGCCGGATCTGGAGGTCCTTGCCGCGAGGGATCGTCTGGAGCGCGTCTTCGTCAACCTGATGCAAAATGCCATCGACGCCATGCCAGGCGGCGGGTTGATACAGATTGAGGGCCGCACGGAAGCCGGGCAGGCAATCGTTCGTGTGGAAGACACCGGCCCCGGCATTTCCGAGGAGGCGTGGCAGAATCTCTTCCGGCCATTTGCCAGCTTTGGAAAGAAGAACGGACTGGGCCTGGGGTTGGCGCTTTCCCGACAAGTGCTGCTCGATCACGGCGGCGACTTGTGGGTGGAGAGGCGAACGGCGGCAGGCGCGTGCTTTTTCATCAGGCTGTCCGCGGCGCCGGTTTCTATGCGACTCTCGCACGCGACGGACGGCTCGCTTCGGATCAAAGTCTAGGAGTCTGTTGAAAAGGTCCGTGCGGGAAGGGCAGCTAAACTGAAAGCGGGCAAGCCGCGCGGGGGCGTAGCTCATCCGGATAGAGCACCGGCCTTCTAAGCCGGTGGTAGCAGGTTCGAGTCCTGCCGCCCCTACCATCTAAGCGGTTTTCGCCACAAAATCTCTATTCGCTAAGCACGCGAATCTCCCTCAGGTTGCGGTAGTCTTCGGCATAGTCCAGACCGTAGCCCACGACAAATTCGTCCGGAATGGAAAATCCGACGTATTTCAACCGAACCGGCTGCATGCGGTGGCTCGCTTTGTCGAGCAGCGTGACGGTTTCGAGCGATTGCGGACGGCGCTGCTCGAGCAGCCGGATCAAATAGCTCAGCGTAATGCCGCTGTCGACGATATCTTCGACGATCAGCACGTGCCGGCCTTCAATGTTCGCATCCAGGTCTTTGGTGACTCTCACCTGGCCCGAACTGGTCTTTCCGCTGCCGTAACTGGAGATGCCCATGAACTCGATGCGAACCGGCGTGTGCTCGAAAGCCCGCGCCAGATCGGCAAGAAACATAAACGAGCCTTTGAGGATGGCGACCAGATAAAGCGGAGCGCCGCCGTAATCGGCTTCGATTTGCGCGGCAAGCTCGCGAACACGCTGCCCGATGCGCTCGGCAGAGATGAGTATGCGCCCGGCTGAGGAGGAAACTTGAGCCACGAATGTTATCATCGCGCCATACGTACCGATAACTTTTCGCCCTTGCGTGCGGCCGCGGCAGTTTTGTTCGCGTCTGCGGTTTTGTTGGCGGGATCTCCTGTCAACTCCGCGAGCCTGCGTTTGATGCCATGGCCGGCCAAGGTCTCGGTGCAGCCGGGCGCGGTTGCCATCGATGGAGGGTTCGCGGTCTCAGTTTCGGGAGCCGGCGCGAGTGACCCGCGGGTGCAGGGTGCGGTGCAGCGGCTCTTCAAGAACCTAAACGGCGAAACCGGCCTGTTGCTGCTGCCTAAAGTGGTTTCGCAGGACGCGACGCTGCGCATTGTAGTCGAAGAGAAGGACCATCCGGCGCCGCAACTGCTCGGCGACGACGAGAGCTATTCGCTAACGGCCGCCGACGGGCACATCACGCTCACGGCAAAAAAGCCGCTGGGAGCTCTGCGCGGCATGCAAACATTTTTGCAGCTCGTTCAGGAGAACACCAGCGTTCCAGGAGCCACCAAGCCGGCGACGCCCGGTTTCTCGGTGCTCGACGTCACGATTCGCGACCAGCCGCGCTTTCCCTGGCGCGGGCTCTCGCTCGACGTTTCCCGGCATTTCATTCCGGTGAAAGAAGTCGAGCGGACGATCGACGCCATGGCGGCGCTCAAGCTCAATGTATTTCACTGGCATCTTTCCGACGACCAGGGTTTCCGCATCCAGAGCAAGCGCTATCCGCTTTTGACTAAGGATGGTTCCGACGACCAGTTTTATACGCAAGACCAGGCGCGTCAGGTAATTGCTTACGCCCGCGCGCGAGGCGTGCGTGTCATTCCGGAATTCGACATGCCGGGCCATGCAACGAGCTGGCTGGTCGGTTATCCTTCGCTGGGAGTTACCGGCGGCCCGTACCACATCTTAGACAGGCCCGGAATTCATAGCTCGCTGATTGATCCGACCAAGGAATCGACTTACCAGTTTCTCGACAACTTTATCGGCGAGATGGTCACGATTTTCCCGGACAAGTATTTTCATATCGGCGGCGACGAAGTCAATCCGCGCGAATGGCTGCAAAGCGCGCATGTGCGGTCTTTCATGAAGGCGCACAATTTGAAAAATGCCGGGGCGCTGCAGGCTTATTTCAACCGGCGCGTGCAGGCGATTCTGGCTAAATATCACCGGCACATGATCGGCTGGGACGAAGTGCTGAATCCAAGACTGCCGAAGACGGTGGTGATTCAATCGTGGCGCGGGCAACCGTCATTGTGGAAGGCGGCGCGTGAAGGCTATCAAGGCATTCTTTCGGCCGGATGGTATCTCGATCTGATGTATCCGGCGTCGTATCACTATTCAATCGATCCGTTGAAAGCGCCTCCGCCGGCTCCGGGACATCATTTGAGAGCGGGCGCGCTGAAGCCGGGGACGCCCGCGAACCTGACGCCGGAAGAGGAAAAGCGGATTTTAGGCGGCGAAGCTGCGATGTGGGAAGAGCTGGCGACGGCGCGGAATCTCGATGCCAAGTTGTGGCCGCGGCTGGCCGCGATCGCCGAGCGGTTGTGGTCGCCCGACTCGATTACCGATACCGATTCCATGTATCATCGGCTGGATTTCGTCAATCGCTGGCTCCAGTTTCGCGGACTTACTCAGCGCTCGCATCTGCAATTGATGCGGGAGCGGCTGGCCGGTATGCAGGCCGATCCGGCACTGGATGCGTTCGCTTCGGTCTTGGAGCCGGTGAAGGGCTATTCGCGGCACGCGCAGTATTACACGAGTTTTACTCCGCTGAACCGCTTGGTGGATTCGATTCCGCCGGAGAGCAAAGCGGCGAGGCTGTTCCGGGACGCGGTGGATACCTATTTGGGGGGACCGCCCAGCCGGCGCAGCGGCGGAGAGGCCTTGAACCAACAGCTTGCCGGTTGGGCGGCGGCGGTGCAGGCGGTGCGCCCTACGTTGCAGACTCACTCGCTGCTGACCGAAGACATTCCGCTGGCGGATTCGCTGGCCGATCTGTGCCGGATCGGCGAACAGGCGATTTCCTATCTGGAACCCGACACGACCGCAAAACCGGGCCCCAAATGGAAGCAGAAAGCGGAAGCGGCGGTGAAGAAAGACTCCAAGCGTCACGCAGATATGCTGATCCAGATTGCCCCCGGCATCGAAAAGCTGGTGGAAGCAGTACCTGACAGCTAATCGCTAACGGCTAAAAGCTATTAGCTTAATCCGGCAGCACGTCCAGCGCGGCCTGGATCTCGGAGCGTGTGTGCAGGTCGCCCTTGCGCGTGGCGGCGTCGATACCTTTTTCGTAGAAGATGCGCGCTTCCGGGATGCGGCCCAGTTGTTCGAGCGCGCGGCCGCCTTGATAATAAGCGGCGGCGTAGTTTTCATCTTGCTCGATCAACGCGCGGAACTCGGCGATGGCCTGCTCCGGGTTGCCGCTGCTGGCGTATTCCATGGCCAAGCCGTAACGCGCAAAGGTATTGCCGGGGTTGTGCTGGACCATCTGCTGGAGCATGCCGAGCCGGTTGGTAGCCATCCTTTAAGAAGTATATTCCCGCACCCGGTGCGCCGCGCCTTCGACGGCTCCTGCCGCTTTGGCGGTGGTCTGTTTCGCGGTTTTCGTTGCATCGCTGAAGGTCTGCTGAGCGCGGCTGGCGATCTGGCCGGCGAAATTCGCCATGGTCTCGGTGCTTGCCGCCAGATTATCGCGCCCTTTTTGCACCGCCCGCTCCAGTGTGTTCATAGACCAATCCGTGAATGCGGGAAGGATCAGCGTGACCCCCACCGCCGTGATTCCGAGGCCAAGTCCGATCAGTCCCGCCCCAACCAATCCGCTGTTCGAAATTCGTTCCATGTTCTTGCTCCCTTCAGGCCGCCGGCCGAGGCAGCCTGTGACCAAGATAACCTGAACTGAGGGAGGGTTGCTATGTTATCCGCGAACCGGGCCAGCGCCGGGAGCGATGTGGATCTCTTGCGCTCCGCCGTTCAGCAGATCCTCGGCAGCTCCATCTTCCAGCGAACGCACCGTTTGTCCCAGTTGCTGTGCTACGTGCTGGAGCGAACCGCCGAGCGCGATTTCGACTCGCTGAAAGAATCCGTCATTGGGGCGCGCGTCTTTAACCGGCCGGCGGCTTACAATCCCGCCGAAGACAACATCGTCCGCTCCAATATCCATCAGCTTCGCCTGAAACTCGCGGAATATTATGCCACCGTGGGCGCCACCGACCCATGGCGCGTTTCGATTCCCAAGGGATCGTACGGACTGGTTCTCGAAGAGCACGCGCGTGCTATCGAATCGCAAGTAGTGGGCAGCGCCTCACCCTCAGTTTCGGCTCCCAAAGCCTGGCCCTTGCGCCAGATCGCGATTTCGTCTCTGATCGCTGTCCTCGCCGCCTCTGTGATCTTCGTGATTTACCTGGGAGGCAAACAGGCGAAAGCCGCCAAGACCAATCCTCCCAAAAGCCTCCTGAGCCTTCTGGTTCCAGATCCGGGGCAACAACTGACAGTGGTGGTGCCGGATGGAAACCTGCAGCTTTATGAGCGGCTGACCGGCCGCACGGTGCTTCTCCAGGACTATGTGAAGCGGCAATTTCTGCAGCCCGCCGAGCTGCAAAAGATTTCTCCTTCCCTGGCTCGCTCCGCTCATGCTTTGTTCGCAGACCCGACCACTCAGAGTTTCGTCTTGGACGTGATTCCGCGCTTTGCACGGGTTGTTCCCGCTGCCACGCTTTCTGTTCGCAATCCCGACTCGCTCAACATGAAAGACTTCCAAAAGGGCAACACCGTTCTGATTTCCGGCCCCTACGGCGATCCCTGGGTGCAGCTTTTCGACCGGAATCTGAATTTTCAGATCGAGACCAATAGAGGCAACGTGAGCGCCCACATCGTCGACCGCCACCCGGAAGGATCCGAAAAAAAGGACTACTACAACTATGTCGATTCGACGAATACAACCGTTTGTTACGCGCGGGTCGCGTACTTGCCTGGTCTGACGGCGGGAACTAATGTCCTTTTAGCCGGAGGGCCGCATATTGCGTCGACAGAAGCGGCCTGCCTGTTCCTAACTCGCCACGAATCGTTGTCCGCTGTGCGGAGACTGTTCCATCTTAAGTCGGTCCACAATCTGCCGTATTTCGAGCTGCTGATCCAGTCCCGCGCTTTAGGAAATGCACCTTGGGAGATGAAGATCGTGGCGGGCCGAATCGTGCCGGGCGAGTAAAACTCCTTGATTTTTACCATTTCTCACTGTCAATTATCCGTAAAAACTCTTGTTTGCGACGGCTGCTGGCTGGAAGCTGGATATATGGTAAGAAATTTAGCGGGCTGGGCCGCCCTGACCGCCATACTGCTCTTCGTCAGTGCTCCGTTCGGATCGGCTCAAACTTCCACAGGGGAAATCGACGTAACCGTCGTGGATGCCACGGGCGCAGTGGTTCCCGACGCAACAGTGACCGTCAAGGGCGCTCAGACCGGCAACGTGGTGCGCCGGCTGAAAACCAATAATCTCGGCAGCGCGACCGCTCCGCTGCTGCCGCCGGCTACTTACGATCTGGATGTGGAAGCGACGGGCTTCGAGCGCCTCGCGCGCAACGGGATCCGCCTCAATGTGGGCGCGACGGTCAGTCTGAAGCTAGCGCTCCAAACCGGCGGCGTGAGCCAAACGGTTACAGTTGTCGGCGAGACACCGCTATTGCAGGAAAAGTCGGCGGTAATCTCGCAAACGTTCAACCAAACGGCGATCCGTCAACTGCCCATTTCCGGACGCAACTATCTGCAACTCGGGAACCTGGTCGCAGGCGCGGTGCCCTCACACGGAAGCCGGGATGACACGTTCTCAATGTACGGTAACTCGGGAATTCAAAACGCTTTCCTGCTGGATGGAGCGAGAAACCAGTCTTACATCAGAGGCTTGGATACCGGGGTTGGCGGCGGCAGCGGGGTTCTCGCAGCCCGGGACGCCTATCGCCCGCCTCTCGACGCATTGCAAGAGATGAGTGTCCACAGCAGCAACTTCTCGGCCGAATACGGAGCTTCCGCAGGGGCCGTTGTGATGGCCGTGACAAAAAGCGGGACCAACCAGATTCATGGCGATGCCTACGACTTCCTCCGGAACAGAGATCTCGATGCCCGTAACTATTTCGCCCCCTCCGGTCCCAAACCGCAGCTCGTGCAAAACCAGTTCGGAGGCTCGCTGGGAAGTCCGATTGTGAAAAATCACGCTTGGATCTTTGGAGCCTATGAGGGAACAGGAGTTGCCCAGGCGAACACCGACACTTCCACGGTGCCCACAGCAGCGGAAAGGAATGGGGACTTCGGCGCAACCCCCATCTACGACCCGTTCTCAACGCAGTGCAACGCTTCGGGAAAATCGTGTACGCGAACGCAGTTCGCCAACAATACGATTCCAACGGACCTCCTCAATCCCATCGGCCAGTCCATTCTCAATCGCTACCCACTGCCAAATCAATCCGGAACCGCCAACAATTTCGTCAATAACGCGCCGCAGGATTACTTCAATCACAATGCGATATTTCGCGGTGACGTACAGGTGACCAGCAAAGCCAGCATGTTCGCCCGTCTGGCGCTGACACGCTATCACATCCTCGGAAATCCCGCTGTTCCTCCGCCCGCGCAGACGCCGGTACGCCGCCACGTCAATTCCTGGGGCGTTGGATACGGTTTTACGTACACCTTTAGTCCGACTCTGATTAATGAGTTTCGGCTCAACTGGACTAGAATTGCAATCGATCAGGACGCGACTCTTGCACGAGACGAAATCATCCCAGGAATGCTCGATCCGCAAATCAAAACCAGTATCCCGACATTCAGCGTTTCGGGTTACGCGGAGATTGGACAGCAGCCCGGCGGCCTGACCAACGATCCGCTGACCAAGAGCTCCGGTACTTGGGATATCGCCGATAACGCAACCAAGTCAATGGGGCGGCATACGTTGAAATTCGGCGGCGAATTTATGCTGATCCGGCCGACGACCTTCTCCGCGCTCGGAGGCCGCGGCAGCATGGCTTTCAACGGCGTTTTCACGCAAAACCCTCAGAAACGTTCGGGAACCGGAAGCCCGGTAGCCGATGCACTATTGGGTGTGGCGAACAGCCTCAGTACCAGCACCGTCGGTGAGGCGGTGGAAAGAGGCAAGTACCTGGGAGCCTACCTTCAGGACGATTGGAGCGCAACCCCGCGCCTTACGCTCAACTTAGGCATTCGCTATGAGCTCTTTTGGCCTTACTACACAGACCCTAACCGAATGGCGAATTTCATTCTCGATCCCGGCAGCACCTACTTCGGGCAAATGATCATTGCAGGAAATCCAGCGTTTCCACGATCTCTGGAAACGATGGACATGAACAATGTGGCGCCTCGCGTGGGGCTTGCCTACCATGTCCCCGGGGTGAAAGGACTCGTTGTGCGGGCTGCCTACGGCATTTTTTACGCCCAGGACAATGGTTGGGGAGTAAGTTCGCGAATGACCCACAATCCGCCCTTCTGGGGCTATGGCGGCGCCAGCATTACCAGCGATCAGTTGTTTCCAGATACCGGGTTTGTCTTATCTTCCAACGCCGCCGCTCCGCGCCTGCCTCCTATTGAGCCTTCGCAGTTCGTCTTGAATCCTCTGGCGACGGCGGCCCTCACGAGCTGGCCGCTGCGCTATACGAGTCCTTATGTGCAGGAGTGGAATTTCGATATCCAAAAACAATTCCCATGGGGTCTGCTTTGGGAAACCAATTACGTCGGTAACATTGGCATCAAACTCTGGGGACGGAGCCAAGGCAATCAGCCTCTGATCAATGAGCCTGGTTCGCCCAACAGCCGCCGCCCCCTGGCGCAATACACACATGCGCCGATCAATGCCTTCGGCCCTTGGAACAGAAGCCACTACGAAGGGGTTTCGACAAGTGTCAAGAAGCGGTTTGGCAACGGATTGCAGTTCGCAAGCGCATTTACTTACGGCAAAGCTATGGATTTGTTTAATCAAAGTATCGATCTCTGCGACGGCTGCAACGAAGGAATCCAGAACAGCTACGATTTGGACTCTCTCATGGGGCCGTCCGATCAAGACGTTCGTTTCCGTTATACTTTCTCGGGTACCTGGAGCTTGCCGCTTGGGAAAGGACGCCGATTCGTATCGCACGGCTTGGGATCTCATGTCTTGGCGTCTTGGCAGATCGATGCCATTTATATAGCGCAAAGCGGATTCCCGTTTACGCCTGTTTTAAATTTCGACAATGCCAATGCCGGGAACAGCTCGTGGCCCGATCGTGTCTGTAATGGCGCGCTGTCAAACCCGACGATCGGCGAGTGGTTCGATGCCAGTTGCTTCGTAGTGCCTCCCCAGTACCAGTTCGGCAACACTGGCCGCAATATTCTGACCGGCCCAGGGATGAACAATCTGGATTTTGGCCTGCATCGATCGTTTCCGGTGAGAGAAAGCTTTCGCCTGGAGTTCCGCGCCGACGCGTTTAATTTTTTGAACCACCCTCAGTTCGGCCAGCCAGGAAATACCATCGGCAATCCGGGAGTGGGCAAAATTAGCAGCACATCCGTTGATAATCGGGAGATCCAACTGGCACTGAAGCTCTCATTCTGAGAAAAGGACAAAAGTGAAAAAGGAAACCGAAGGGATCGATAGACGCGCATTCGCAAAGGCCGTCGCGGGGACTCTGGCAGTGGGGCCTTTAACCGCCGAGGCAGCTGGGAAAAAGCGGCCGCCCAACGTCATCATCATGATCTGCGACGACCTTGGCTCGGGCGACCTGCACTGCTATGGCTCCTCGCTGCAGACGCCCAATCTGGATCGCATGGCGAAGGAAGGCGCGCGCTTTACACGCTTTAACACCGCGCATCCGATTTGCTCCGCTTCGCGCTGCGCGCTGCTGACCGGAAGATACTCCTGCCGCAGCCATTGCGGCGGAGCTTATGGGCCGCATTCGCCAAGAGGCATCGATCTGGATGAAAAGCTTCTCTCCGATATTCTGAAGCCGGCTGGCTATAAGTCGATGTGCATCGGCAAATGGCATTTGGGAATTCAGACTCCGTATCTACCCACGAACCGGGGATTCGATGCGTTTCTGGGCGTGCCCTGGAGTGTGGATATGAATCCGCTGCCGCTGATCCGGGATACGAAGACGATGGAAGCAAACGCCAACCGCGAGATGCTCACGCCGCGCTATACCGAAGAGGCAGTTAAGTTCATCGACTCGGCAAAGGACGCTCCGTTCTTTCTCTACCTGGCCTTTTCGTATCCGCACGATCCGCCGCGCGCGTCTCCTCGCTTTCGCGGTCATTCCAAACTGGGCCATCAGGCGGACGCGATCGAGGAAATCGACTGGAGCGCGGGAGAAGTGTTGAAAGCCGTCCAGCGAAACGGGCTGGAGCACGACACCATCGTGATTTTCACCAGCGATCATGGGCCGTGGTTTCAAGGCAATCCCGGGCCGCGCCGCGGACGAAAAGCCACCACCTTCGAGGGCGGCGAGCGTATCCCGTTTATCGCGCGATGGCCCGGGACTATTCCGGCGGGAAGAACCATCGACGAATGGGGATCGAATCTCGACGTGGTCCCCACAATCGCTTCGATTTGCGGCGCGCAGTTACCGCATCGCCAATACGATGGCATCGATATCTCCAAGCTGCTGACTGGAGAAAGCACCACGGCACGCAGAGGGACCATTCTTTACTTCGCTGTCTCCTCTCAGCAAGAGCAGCTTGAGTGCGCCAGGAAGGGAAGCTGGAAGCTCCGCATCGCCCAGGGGACCGGAGAAATTTATGTCAACGACTGGCTCGGTGGCTCCTGCGGACGGAAGCACCACTTTTTGTTGCCGCGCCCGGAGCTTTACAACCTGGACCGCGATCCGCACGAAAGCTACGATGCAGCGATTGATCATCCTGAGGTCATCAAAGAGATCCAGCGGGACATTGAAGCCATGCTCCCAACATTTCCCGAAAACGTGATCAAAGCCTATGCGGAATTGAAGGCCAATCCCGGCAGCGCATACACTCCACCTGGAGCGGCCGCACGCCCGGATAACATCGTTCCACCGGATTGGATCTGGATTCCGAAATCCAGGCGCGAAGCGGAGCGAAAGCTGGAGGAGCGAAAAAAGGGTTGAAAACTGCGGCAATACGGGTCCAACCGTAGGGGCCTGCTTCTGTGGCGCTTGGCGACGATCCTGAAGACGAATCCGACGATATTAAAGCGCCCGAACTCTCGGAAAGGCAGCAGGAGGAAGCCCGCGAGCGGAGCTCGGTTAGCGCGAATGTAGTCCATGAAGCCGTCCGGCATGACGGCGAAGAAGAACTCATCCGGCCGGTTTCGGCGCTTGCCTGGTCCGGCTTTGCGGCCGGCATGTCCATGGGCTTTTCGCTGGTGGGACAGGCGCTGTTCCGGGCTTATTTGCCCGATGCTCCCTGGCGGCCATTGGTTTCGAGTCTCGGCTATCCCCTGGGATTCCTGATTGTCATCATCGGGAGGCAGCAACTGTTCACCGAAAACACGCTAACCGCCATCATTCCGTTATTGGCACGGAGGAATTGGCCCACGTTTTGGATGGTTGCGCGCTTATGGACTGTGGTGCTCATTGCGAATCTTGTCGGCGCGCATCTTTTCGCGTGGATCGTGGCTAACACGCCGATGTTCAAGCCCGAAGTGCAGAGCGCCATGTTGCAGATCGGTTTGGAAGTAGGCCACGTGAGCTTCGGAGCAGCGCTGCTGCGAGGCATATACGCCGGCTGGCTCATCGCGATGATTGTCTGGATGCTTGCCGCTGTCGATAGCGGCCGCGCATGGATCATCATCATCCTGACTTACGTGGTGGGCCTGGCGAGCCTGACGCACATTATTGCCGGGACCGTGGAGGCGCTTTTCCCTGTAATGGCAGGCGCCAAAGGCTGGGTCGCCGTGGCCTGGGGCTACATGGTGCCCACGCTGATCGGCAACAGCATCGGAGGCGTCTCGCTGACGGCCGCTGTGAACCATGCGCAGGTGGTCTCAGGTATGGCAAGAAAAAGGCGGAGCCGGATTGTTTAGGAATAGCACGCTTAGAATGTTGGCATGTTATCTTTGGCGGCCAGCGGCGAGAGTTTAAAACAATTCACCGAGTTGGGCACGGCATTCGTACTCTCCGCCGCTATTGGCTTGGAGCGCGAGTTGCGCCACAAGAGCGCCGGCCTTCGAACGTACACAATCGTCGGCCTTTCCGCGGCGCTGATCGTTCTGATCTCGAAATACGGCTTTAGCGACGTCCTGATCAATGGCCGCATTGTGCTCGATCCCTCCCGTGTGGCGGCACAGATCGTCACCGGGATAGGCTTCATCGGCGCCGGACTTATTTTCGTGCAGGGGAGAAGGGTAAAAGGGTTGACAACGGCTGCTACGGTCTGGTTAGTGACGGCGGTCGGGATGGCCTGCGGAGCCGGTCTGCGCATGCTTGCCTTGGCGGTTACCGTGGCGTACTTTATCGTGGCACTGGTATTTCCTCTGCTGCTGCGCCGACTTCCAGGAAGATCGCGCGGCGAAACAGGCTCGGACTCCGAGCAGGATTAATCCGGTCTTTCGATCAGGCAGTCTTCGGAGTTGGGAGCGGCGGTAAATCCCGCGCCTTGCACTCGGAAACAAATCCGTTGCGCTTGTGCGATCCATCGCAAAAGGGCTTGTCCTCGGACATTCCGCAGCGGCAGAGCGAAATCCTCGTGCGGCCTCCCAGGCCGTAGGCATTGCCTTCCGCGTCCTGAAGAACGAATTCGCCTTCGATGCGAATCGATCCATCGTTGCGGACAGTAATCGTAACCATGCGAACCGATGGTAGCAGAACGAGCCGTCGGCGGCGCTACACAGTATACTGTGGAAGGAGTTCCACAGATGGAAACGATTCAAGTAGTGCTGGACGCAAAACTTTTGAAGGCAGCCGATCTTGCGGCAAAGCGGCAAAAGATGAACCGATCGGCATTAATCCGGGAAGCGCTGGAGAAGCATTTAAAGCGGCTGCGTGAACTGGAATTGGAGGCCCAGGAGCGGCGCGGCTACATGGCTCATCCGCAGCGCAGCGAAGAATACCGCGTGTGGGAGGACGCGGCCGTGTGGCCAGAAGACTAAGCCGAGGCGACATCCACCTCTATGATTTCGCAAGACCAGACAAGCGGCGACCGGTACTGATACTAACCAGGGGCAGCTCGATCGGCCTTCTGGCGACCGTGACGATAGCGCCGATTACGTCAACGATCCGCAGTGTAGCTTCCGAAATAATTCTGGACATCGAAGACGGAATGAAGGGCGCCTGCTCGATTAATCTACACAACATCGTTACCGTTAGCCAGGAACGTTTGGGCCGGCGCATTGCCTCTCTGAGTGCTCCGCGGATGCGCGAGGTTTGCGCGGCCTTGCGCTTCTCACTCGGATGCGATTAACCCAGTTGACGCTGATCGCCGGATCGGCCAGTCACAGAGCCGAAGCGCTCGCTCCTTATAATCGTCCAAGGTGCCCCGGTGATCCAGTTCATTCACGACTCCGACAAAGAGTTGCTCGAAAACGCGATGACGTTCGCGCAAAAACAAGTGAAGCGGTTGATCGCCTCCGATCCCGATTTTCATCCCATGTACACCGCGGGCGGCAAATGGCGGCACGAAGGCCCGGCCTGGACGCATTGGTGCGACGGCTTTCTGCCCGGCATGATGTGGCTGTTTTCCCGCTACCTGGGCCCGGACCACGCCGACTCGAAGTTTTGGATGGAGCACGCGATCCGCTACACCAAACCATTGGAGGAGCGCAAGAGCGATACAGACGTGCACGATCTGGGATTTATTTTCTTTCCCACCTACTTGCGCTGGTATCAAATCGCGAAGGATCCGGCGCTTCGCGAGGTCGTGGTGACGGCCGGCCGCACGCTGTCCCAACGCTACAACGAGGCTGGCCAATACCTGCGCTCTTTTGTTGCCGAAGATTCGCTGTTTATCGACATCATGATGAACGTCGGCATCGTTTTTTACGCGGCGCGCGAAACCAACGACAAGCGCCTGCGCGACATCGCTGTGCGGCATTGCGTCACCACCCGCCGTTTTCTGGTGCGCGGCGACGGATCCACCGCCCACGAAGGCATCTTCGATCTCGAAACCGGCGAGTTTCTGCGTCAATCGACGCAGCAGGGCTTCCGCGGCGATTCCTGCTGGTCGCGCGGTTTAGCCTGGAGCCTTTACGGCTTCTGCACCGCCTACGAATTCAGCCGCGATCCGCGTTTTCTGCACACTTCCGAAGCCTGCGCCGATTACTACATCAGCCATACGCCGAGCGATGGTATTCCGCCCTGGGATTACAATGCTCCCGCGGAAAACCGCCTGCTGGTCGATACCTCCGCGGCAGCCATCGCCGCCGCTGGTCTGCTCCGCCTCTGCCGCCAGATCGCCGACCCTATGAAAGGGCATTTCTATTGGTCCACTGCCCTGCATATCCTCCACATGCTCTGCGCCAATTATGTTGCCGGCGGCGATCCCGATTGGGAGGGCGTACTCAAAGGCGGCGTCTACCATATCCACAAAGGGCTCGGCGTCGACGAATCGGTGATGTGGGGCGAGTACTTCTTCATCGAAGCGCTGGAAGACGCGCTGCGGACCAGAACCTAGAGACAAAGCCGCGGCTGTGATATAGTGGAGCCGCAGTTCAGGCTGCATCCCGTCCGCGGAAAGGGAAGATCCCGCCTGAATACATTTGCAGCAACGAGCATTGACTTCTCTTCTGCCCGTTAGAGCGGACACCGGGCCAAAGAAGGAGGAGCTTATGACTCGTGAGTTACCGCAAAATCCAAATCTCGAATATCTAAAGAAGCAAGCCAAAGAACTGCTGCGCACCATGGCGCAGGGCAAGCTGGCCGAGGCGCAGCATCGGCTGGCCAATGAGTATGGTTTCGCCACCTGGGCGAAGCTGAAGTCACACGTTGAGGCGCTGAGCATGAGCCCGGCAGAGTTACTGAAAGCTGCCGTGTGCGACAGCGATGTGCGGCGTGTTCGCGGCGTGCTGGAGCGCTATCCGGAACTGCGAGCAAAGATCGACGATCCGCTGCCCGACTACGGTTTCGGCCAACAGGCGTTGTTTGCCGCCGTGCAGCGGAGCGATCGGGCGACGATCGATGTGCTGCTGAGTGCAGGCGCTGACATCCGGAAGCGAACCGAGTGGTGGGCGGGCGGATTCGGCGTGCTGGACGATTGCGATCCGAGTCTCGTGGATTTTCTCGTCGAGCGCGGCGCGGTCATAGATGCGCACGCCGCCGCGCGGCTGGGAATGATGCCCAAGTTGAAAGAACTGGTGGAGGCAGATCCGGGCGTGGTGCACGCCAGAGGCGGAGACGGACAGACGCCGCTGCACTTTGCTTCCACAGTGGAGGTCACTGAGTTCCTGCTTGCGAACGGTGCCGAGATCGACGCGCGCGACGTGGACCACGAATCGACACCGGCCCAGTACATGCTGCGCGTGGAGCAGACACGGCACTATCCGCGCGACCGGCAGGACGTCGCTCGTTACTTAGTTTCACGCGGATGCCAAACGGACATTTTGATGGCGGCGGCGCTCGGCGATGCGGATCTGGTACGCAAGCACCTGGACAACGATCCCGGCTGCATCCGGATGAGCGTATCGGAGGAATGGTTTCCGAAGCAGAATCCGCGAGCGGGCGGGACGATTTACATTTGGAAACTGGGCATGCACCGCACGGCGCACACAGTGGCGCGCGACTTCGGCCATGAAGAGGTTTTCCAATTGCTGTTGGAGTGGACGCCGGAGGAGCTAAAGCTGGCGCTCGCGTGCGAGTTGGGCGACGAAGCGGCATTTCACAAATATCTTTTTCAGAATCCGAACGCGACTAGCAGGCTTTCGGAAGCGGACCGGCGCAAGCTGCCCAACGCCGCGCAGAATAACAATGTGCCGGCGGTCCGTCTGATGCTCGAGGCTGGTTGGCCGGTGGATACTCGGGGAGAAATGGGAGCGACGGCGCTGCACTGGGCCGGGTTCAACGGCAATGCCGCGATGGCGCGGGAAATCCTGCGGTTCCATCCGGCGCTCGAACTCAAATCGGAAGAGTATGCAGGGACTGCGCTCTCGTGGGCCGTGTTCGGATCCGGGAACGGTTGGCATCGAAATACGGGCGATTTTGTGGGAACGATTCGGGCGCTGCTCGAAGCTGGCGCGGCGATGCCGGAAAATGCGGAGAAGTTGGAGCCGAGCGATGCGGTGTTGGAGATGCTGCCATGAATGAAAATAGACGTCCACTTTCGGTTACGATCCTCGGATGCTTGTACCTGGCAGTGGGGATCATCGGATTCGGTTACCATTTCACCGAGCTGCTGGCGAAGAACAGTTTCCAGCAGGGCGCGGTGTGGGTGGAACTCACTGAGTTTTTAGCTATTTTGTGCGGGGCATTCATGCTCCGGGGCAGCAACTGGGCGCGCTGGGTCGCGGTCGCCTGGATCGCCTTTCATGTGGCCGTCAGCGCGTTTGATGCGCTGCTCCAATTTGCCGTGCACTGCTTGTTTTGTGCCGTAATTACCTGGGTTCTTTTCCGTCGCGAGGCCGAGCGGTATTTCCGACCAGCGCGCAGCCTTTGAGAGCCTTTGAGCCATCCTGTGGCGCAGGAAATCCCAAGATAGCCACTGAAGTGTAAAGATTCGATATCTCTACCGGCCGGTGCGCGCCCAAGTCACATCGGGCAGCTAGGGCTCTGGTGCCTGACCCTAAACCGGAATATTCTCCTTTTATTCGCCTATACTGGGGGCGTGGCTCCCGCTGCTTATGTCGAACTGCATGCGCGCTCGGCGTTTTCGTTTCTGGAAGGCGCCTCGCTGCCGGAAGACCTCGCGGCCGTATGCGCCGAAGCCGGGCAGCCTGCACTGGCGGTCGCCGATGCCCATGGCGTTTACGGCGCGCCGCGCTTTCATTTGGCGGCGGAAAAGCTCGGCATTCGCGCGCTCATCGGCGCCGAAGTGGGTTCCCAGGGCGGATGCCGTTGCACTCTCTTACCCGAGAACCAGCTCGGATATCAGAACTTATGTCGCCTGATCACGGCCACCAAGCTTCGCGAGAGCAAGCCGGGCAAGCCCGAGCATCCTTTCGCGACTCGCGACGATTTCTCGCGCCATGCCGACGGCCTGGTCTGCCTGACGGGAGGCGACGAAGGCTCTCTGGCACGCATTTTTCGCCTCTTCCAGGGACCAGCAGCCGCCGTCGAAGCCCGCAAGCACCTGGAATGGCTGGTCTCCGCTTTCGGAAGAGAGAACGTGTTCGTCGAACTGCAGCGCCATTACCGGCGCGACCAGGAGTTTTGCAACCAGGCATTAGCAGAGCTTGCGGCGAGCATGCGGCTGTCGATTCTTGCGACCAATGGAGTTCTTTACGCCACAAGCGGCTCCCGCCCGCTGCAGGACGTGCTTACCTGCATTCGCCACAAAACCACCATCGCCGAGGCAGGCAAACTGCTCCAGGTCAATGCGGAGCGGCGGCTGAAGACCGCCTCCGAAATGTGTCAGTTATTTTCAGATCTTCCTTCGGCTATCGATCAGACCTTGGAGTTAGCCGGCCGGCTGCAATTTACACTGGCAAACCTTGGTTACCGTTTTCCGGTCTATCCGGTTCCATCCGGAGAAAGCGAAATTAGTTATCTGCGCCAGCTTACCGATCGAGGAGCGCGTGGACGCTACCAGCCTTATTACGAGCGGGCGCGCCGGCAAGTTGAGCGCGAGCTGACATTGATCGAAAAACTGAACCTGGCCGGATATTTTTTGATTGTCTGGGATATCGTGGATTTCTGCCGCCGGAATCACATTCTGGTGCAAGGACGCGGGTCGGCCGCCAATAGCGCGGTTTGTTATTCGCTCGGCATCACGGCGGTAGACCCGGTCGGGATGGATCTGCTTTTCGAGCGCTTCCTTTCCGAAGAGCGCGGCGAAATGCCGGATATCGATCTCGATCTTCCCAGCGGAGAACAGCGCGAGCGCGCCATTCAGTACGTCTACCAACGCTATGGGAAATTGGGCGCCGCCATGACCGCCAATGTCATCACTTACCGCGGCCGCTCCGCGGTGCGCGACGTGGGCAAAGCGCTCGGCTATGACGAGGAGACACTCGACAGCCTGAGCAAACAAATCGGCGCCTTCGAGTGGAAAGATAACAACGATTCTCTTGAAGCCCGCTTCGCCGCTCAGGGATTCGATCAAAACGATCGCCGTGTCCGCCACTTTGCATTGCTGACCAGTCAGATTTTGGATCTGCCGCGCCATCTCGGCCAGCACTCGGGAGGCATGGTCGTGTGTCAGGGACAGCTCGATTCGATTGTTCCTCTCGAACCAGCCGCCATGCCGGGCCGTGTCGTCGTGCAATGGGATAAAGACGATTGCGCCGATCTCGGCATCATTAAAGTCGATCTGCTCGGGCTTGGCATGATGGCCGTTTTAGAAGACAGCATCGCAATCATCTCCGATACGTACGACGAGCAACTCGATCTGGCGCATTTGCCGCAGGACGATCCGGCCGTCTACGCGTGCCTGCAAAAAGCCGACACGATCGGGCTGTTTCAGGTGGAGAGCCGCGCGCAGATGTCGTGCCTGCCTCGTATGAAACCCGAAAGATTTTATGACATCGTGGTGCAGGTCGCGATTATCCGGCCCGGACCCATCGTCGGGCAAATGCTTCATCCGTATCTGAAGCGGCGCCAGGGACTGGAGGAACCGGCCTGCCTCCATCCATCGCTCGAACCGATCTTGAAGCGCACGCTGGGCGTGCCGTTATTTCAGGAACAGTTGATCCGCATGGCCATGGCCGCCGCCGGGTTTACAGGCGGCGAAGCCGAACAACTGCGCCGCGCCTTCGGCTTCAAACGCTCCGAGAAGCGCATGCACGAAATTGAAATAAAACTTCGCCAGGGCATGGAGCGCAACCGCATCACCGGAGAAACACAGGAGCGCATCGTGCAGGCCATCACCTCTTTCGCTCTTTACGGCTTTCCCGAATCGCACGCGGCCAGCTTTGCTTTACTCGCTTATGCCAGTGCCTATCTCAAATGCCATTACCTGCCTGCTTTTATCACGGCGATGCTGAACAACCAGCCCATGGGCTTTTATTCGCCGGCCACGCTGGTGAAAGATGCCCAAAGACATGGACAGCATTTTCGCGCCGTGGACGTGCTCCGCTCCGATTATCTCTGCACGGTGGAAACAGAGAGCGAGAGTAAGTATGTTCGCCTGGGCTTGAATTACGTTCGTGGATTGCATGCCGCCACCGCGCGGAAAATCGAAGTGGAGCGCAAACACGCACCATTTACTTCTTTGCGTGATCTCGCGCGCCGTGTTCCCGAGTTACAGAAAGATGAGATCGCCGCGCTGGCGGATCTGGGCGCGCTCAATGCTCTGCCAAAATACGCCGCCGACCGCCATCGCCGCGGCGCTTTGTGGCAGGCCGGTTTAGCCCGGCAGCCTGTTGGCGAATTGCTGGAGCCTGCGGCGGAAGAAGTCTCTCCGGCACCTCTTGCGCCTTTGGCGCCGAGCGAACGCACACAAGCCGATTTCGCCAACAGCGGGCTGACCGTTGGGTGCCATCCCATGTCGTACTATCGCGAACAACTGCGCCAGGCGGATATCTTGGATGCGGAAACCGCCAAATCCCAGCGCAACGGTACGGTTTTAAAAGTTGCCGGATCTGTGATCACGCGCCAACGGCCCGGCACCGCGAAAGGTTTTGTCTTTTTAAGCCTCGAAGACGAAACCGGCATTATCAACGTCATCGTGACTCCCGGTCTGTTCGAACGCCGCCGCGCCATTTGCACCGCGGCGCCTTATCTGCTTATTGAAGGCGTGCTGCAAAGCATTTCCGGCGTCGTCTCGGTCAAAGCCGGCGAAATCGGCGATCTGCGTTTCGAGGGCGCGGCCGTCGTTCGTTCACACGATTTTCACTGAGCAACCGGCAAGCGTTCCCCGCATCATATAGGCATGATTCACGTGTGCGCTGCCCTATGCCCCATCGCGTATTGATCCTGGGAGGCGGCTTCGGCGGACTTTATGCCGCCAAGGCTCTCAAAACTCCGCTGGCCGATGTCACGCTGGTCGACCGGCGCAATTTTCACCTGTTTCAGCCGCTGCTGTATCAGGTGGCGACCGGATCGCTCTCGCCCGGCGAAATTGCGGCACCTCTGCGCGGCGTGCTTAGCAACAGAAAGAACACACGGGTGCTCCTCGGCGATGCTGTCGATATTGATCCCCAGGCGCATACGGTCTCGCTACGCGACGGGGCTGCGCTCGGCTACGACTCGTTAATCGTGGCAACCGGATCGCAAGGCTCCTATTTCGGCCATGACCAATGGCGCGAATTCGCACCCAACCTGAAAACGATCGAAGACGCGACGCTGATGCGGCGCCGAATTCTGCTCGCCTTCGAATCCGCCGAGCGCGCCAGCGACCCGGAAGAGCGCCGGGCCTGGCTCACCTTTGTGATTGTCGGAGGCGGAGCCACCGGCGTCGAACTCGCCGGTGCGCTGGCCGAAATCGCCCGCCATACGCTGAAGGGCGATTTCCGCTCCATCCATCCTCCCGACGCGCGCATCATCCTGGTCGATGCCGCTCCGCGCATTCTTCCCAGCTATCCTGAGGATCTCTCCGAGAAAGCCGAACGGTCGTTGTTCAAACTCGGCGTGCAGGCGCGCCCGGGAATCATGGTTACCGGTATCGATGGCACTGGTGCTACTTTACAAACGCGCTCGGGCAACGAGCATATTGCTTCTCGAACTGTGCTCTGGACCGCGGGCGTCAGCATCTCCGGATTCGGCCGGCAAATCGCCAAGCGCACCGGTGCGGAAACGACGCGAACCGGACATATTAAAGTAAATCCCGATCTTTCGATCCCCAATTACCCGGATATCTTTGTCATCGGCGATCTGGCTCATAGCATGGATCGCGCCGGCAAGCCGCTTCCCGGTGTCGCGCAGGTGGCGATGCAGGGCGGCGCGTATGTGGCGAAGACGATTGTCGAGCGGATCGAAGGCAAGGCAGATAGGAAACCGTTCCAGTATTTCGATAAAGGGAGCCTCGCAGTGATCGGCCGGGGAGCCGCGGTCGCCGATATTTTCAAGCTGCACTTATCCGGCTTTTTCGCCTGGATTGTATGGGTTTTCATTCACCTGCTCTACATCGTAGAGTTCCAGAGCCGCATTCTGGTGCTGGTCCAATGGGGCTTTCTCTACCTGACCTTCGACCGCGGCGCGCGGCTGATTACCGCCAAGCCCAGCACCGAACTCCCGCCGCCGCGGCCGGATTAGAGAGTATCAGTTGTCAGTTATCAGCAGTTCGTCGGACAGCAAAAACTGCAAGGCGAAGGACTGAAAACTGAAGTCTGACCATTCAAGACTGAGGTACGATTTGTGTCATGGAACTGGTGATCTCCGGTCCCGAGGGCCCTCCTAAAACCGTAGAACTCGCAGTGAATTTATCGCTCGGCCGTGCCGTGGATAGCGACCTTCCTTATCCGGAGGATCTCTGGCTGTCGCGCTATCACCTTTGCTTCGAGCAGCACGCAGGCGATTGGTTCGTTAGAGACTGCTCCAGCCGCAACGGAACCGTTGTGAACGCCTCCAGCTTGAAGCTGCCTCATCGGCTGCGAAACGGCGACCACATTTACGCCGGCCATCTCACTATCGAAGTGCGCGAACGCCCGCGTCCTCCACAGCGCCCGCTGATCTCATTCGTGCCCCAGGACCGGAAGAGCACGGTCGAAACCATTGTGACCAGCCTGGACAAGGTTTTGGGTAAAACCGATGCCGCCCCCAATCGGTTCGTGCGCGCACTCATCCGCGCCGGCCAGGAGCTCGCCGTGCATCGTCCGTTAGCGGAAGTCTTCGGGGTCATCCTGAATTTCTCGCTCTCCGCCATGGATGCCAAACGCGGCGTGATTCTCACCTTGGAGGGGAGCGAACTCGCCGTGCGCGCCAGCAAAGGCGAAGGGTTTGTCATCAGTACCGCGGTGCGCGACCGGGTGCTGCGCGAAAAATGCTCGCTCATGATCAAGGATGCGCAAGCCGATGACATCTTCCGCCGGCAACAGAGCATCGTGCTGCATCGCGTGCACAGCATGATGGCGGTTCCTCTGCAAACCGGCAATCGCGTCATCGGCCTCATCTATGTCGATAATGGCGAGGTCATTCACCCGTTTTCGCAGGAAGACCTCGATCTGCTCACCGTGATGGCGAATATCGCGGCCATTCGTATCGAGCATGCGCGGCTGGCGGCGATTGAGCGCACCGAGCAGCTCATGCAATCCGAACTTGCCCAGGCCAGCGAAATCCAGCGCAGTCTCCTGCCGGCCGAAGCGCCTGTCTGCGCAGGCTATGAGATGGCCGGTCATAACATTCCTTGCCGCAGCATTGGCGGCGATTATTATGATTTCCTTGCCTATCGCGACGGCCGGCTCGCCCTCATCGTCGGCGATGTTTCGGGCAAAGGGATGCCCGCGGCGCTGATGATGTCCAGCTTGCAGGCGCGCGTCGAGATGCTCGTTGAAACCCAACCCGATCCCGCCTCCGCGGTTGGCGTTCTAAACCGGAATCTCGCGGCGCGCTGCCCGCTGGGAAAGTTCATCACATTCTTTTATGCCCTGCTCGATCCGGCCAGCGGTTCGCTCGCCTACAGCAACGCTGGACATAACTATCCGCTTCTGCTGCGCTCCGATGGAACGGTGGAGCGGCTCGCCGGCGGCGGCATCGTTCTGGGACTCTCTTCCTCCGCACACTACGAACTAAAAAACGTTGCGCTCCACGCCGGCGATTTGCTTGCGCTTTACAGCGACGGCGTCACGGAAGCCGCGGATTCCGGCGAGCAGGAGTTCGGCGAGCAGGGCTTGATCGATTTTCTAACCACCCATCGCTCAGAACCTTGCGCTGACATCGTGAACGGCTTGGTCCAGCACGTGCGCCGTTGGTCCGGCGCAAGTTCGTTTGCCGACGACTTTACCATCGTTCTGGTGCGACGCCAGGGAGGCGCCGCTTGAGCACGCCTCATCCCGGCTGCCTATTTTGCGAAATCGCCGCGCACACACGAGCGGCCGATATTGTTTCGGAAGATGCGGACAGCGTCGCCTTTCTCGACAGCCATCCGCTGTTCCATGGCCATGTGCTGCTTTGCCCGCGCGAGCATTTCGAAACACTGATGGATGTTCCCTCCGCACACGCGGGGCCTCTGTTTCTCAAAACGCAGCAAATCGCCCGCGCGGTCGAGACGGCGCTGGGCGCGGATGGAACCTTTATTGCCGTCAACAACCGCGTCAGCCAGACCGTTCCGCATCTGCACATCCATATCGTGCCGCGCCGCCGCCGCGACGGACTGCGCGGCTTCTTCTGGCCGCGCCACCATTACAAAGATGATTCCACGCGCCAGCAGATCCGCGATGCAATTGCGCGAGAGATTTCAACGGCTATCGATAAAGCTGATAGCTAATAGCTTAATAGCTACTTCAGCTTCCCATCGCTAATGGCGACGATCCCTTCATCAAACTCTGCAGAATGTCCTCGCGCCGCATCTCGGCCCGCTCGACGGCCGATTGCGTAGCTATGCGATAGCACACGATGCCGACGGCAAATTCCAGCGCGAACGCGCATGCGAGCGCCCAATCGCTTTGGAACGCCCAACGCACCAGAAACGCGAAGCCTATCAGCACCAACAAGCCCAGCGCGCAGAGGAAAAACCAAATCTGCATTTTTCCGCCGGCTTGTTTCCGAAATGTCTGTCTGGCGTCGACCGGTCTGGGCATCGCCACCGAACACCAATTCCCAACCGCCAGAAAGAAGACCGTCGCCACCGCTGATGCGCCCGCCGCTTCGGCGACTTTTGCAAGCGTCAGCGGGACCTGCAGCGCCCCCGCCAGCGCCAGCGCAACCAACACTTGCAAGGCCACGAAAATCACCGCCGTCAGGTTCTTCGCCTGGAGGACCTGTTTCAGCGGCACAGGCGTGGCAAAGTAGATTTGGGCTGCCGAGCGATCAAACCCGAAGACGTTGAGCAGCAGAACGTCAGAGAGCAAAAGCAGTCCGTATAAGTTCACCACCATGAGAAAATTGGCGGCCATGAAACCGCTGTGATGCCCGTGATGCTCGCTGGCCATGCGTGCGGGCAGAAAGACCAGAACTCCGAAGATACACGCCATCCCAAACACTACGCGGAACCGGGGCATGCGCACCAAGGATTGAAATTCCTTCTGCAAGATGGCGCCAACCGGATCGCGAAACAAACGCTCCAGAAAGCGGAAGCGCTGCCCGGTCTTCTCCGCCGCCGGTTTCTTTGCCGAAGAAGTGCGCGCGCCCAACTGAAAACTTTGATCGCGCGTCAATGCTTTCTGGAATTGCCAGCGGGCAAACACATAAGCGGCGATCGTCCACAAGATCAGCAGCCCCAGCGCAATCCACCAGCGAGAAGCCAGGCTGAGCATCGCGGTTTCGTGCCAGGGCGTGCCGAACCCGTTCGCCACCGCGAAAAAATACGGCCGAGCCTGCACCCATAAACCGGATCGAAGCAAAACTTGCGGCACGATGGCGATGGCGATAAACAAAACCGCAAAAATTTCGCGCAGCCGGTTACGCTCGAACGCATGCAGGAACAGTTCGCGCAGAGCCAGGGAGAGAAACAGGTTGAACGGTATGTAGAGCAGCAGACAGCATGCGGAAGCCGCCGGAATGAGAGGATTCCGAGCCAAGCCCACGGTTCCGCCGAGCAGGATCAGAATCATCTCCGGCGCGCTGGTGGCGCGCAGCAGAACTTCGATGCCGAACAGCGCCGCATCGCTCACCGGATAGATCCGCAGCTTGTCCAATTGCAGCGACCAGCCGCTCGAAAGCGTGAATAGCGGAACCAACTGCCAGAACGCAAATACCCCAAGCAATGCGAGCGGCAGCCACTGGCGAATGGTTTCGAGCGGCAGCGCGGGGAGGGTGAGCGCAAGAATCACCGCGAGCGCCGCGTATACTCCGTACCACAGCAGCGAGACCAGCCACAGCAGCACCGTACCGGTTTGTGTGCGCGGAAGATGATTCCGCACAGTGCGGAGTTGCGCCCACGAGATAGCGGAGATTTGCGCCCACATGGCAGCCTAAAGCCAGTCGAGATTTTCGTTGTAGCGCTCGGCGCCCACAATGTTCACGAAAATATCCTCGAGCGTGGCAGATCCTTGCGCCGCTTGCTGCCGCAATTCCGCCAGCGTCCCTTCAATGACAACCTTGCCGCGGTCGATGATGGCCACGCGATCGCACAACCGCTCAACGACTTCCAGCACGTGCGACGTGAGAAATACAGTGGCGCCGCGGCGCACCTGTTCCAGCAGAATATCTTTCATCATGCGCGCGCCCGCCGCGTCCACGCCTTCGAACGGTTCGTCCATCAAGAACAGGCGCGGCCGGTGAATCAGGGCCCCCGCCATGGCAACGCGTTTGCGCATGCCCTTGGAATAGTCCCCGATCAGCTTGCGGCCATGTTCATGAAGGCGAAACAGCTCCAGCAGTTCCCTGCCCCGCTCTTTCGCCAGCGGCCGCGAAAGACCGTACAATCGCCCCACGAACTCCAGATATTCCGCGCCGGTCAAAAAATCGAACAACAGCGTCTCGTCGGGCACCAGGCCGATCTGCTGCCGGATGGCAAGCGAGCGTTCGGCCAGATCCATGCCGAGCACGCGAATCGTGCCCCGGTTCGGCTGCGCCAAACCCATGAGGACTTTGATGGTTGTTGTCTTCCCCGCTCCATTCGGTCCCAGGAAGCCGAAAAAGCAGCCTTGCGGCACGATGACCGAAAGCCCGTCCACCGCATGAAAGCTGCCATAAATTTTGTGCAGATCGCGAATTTCGATCGCCGGAACCTCGGTTCCGGGAAGGTGTGCGAGGCTCTGCTGTTGCACCGCGCTCATTCGGATTGCGCGCTCCGTTGCCGGGCCGCGGGCGCCGCTTGATCCGCCGCGCGCACCGAAGAGTATAAAGCGCCCATCTGCCGCAGAATGGCGAATTTTGCCCGCGTCACTTGCGCGTCGGCAGCATACAGCCCGACCCAGCGATTCTCTTCGTCCACGCGCGCTTGTTCCACTTCGCTCATGGGAAGCTTCCCTTCGCCGTTTTGCGCCAGTTTGATGGTCAGCTCCTGCCGGGCAAGTTCCAACTGCTCGCGCGTCAAATCGCGCAGCGTCTTGGCTTTCTCCCATTGCTGATAGCTGCGCTTGGTATTGGCGATGATCTGATTGCGCAGTTGATCGAGCTGTACGCGCAGCTTTGCCATTTCGATGGATGTTTGCTCTTCGTGCCCTCCGCGTGCCGAACCCAAAAAAACCGGAATGGTGAACGCGGCGCCGATCTGAGCGTTGTTGTACGTGAAATTCTTGAAGTACTTCGTATAGTTGGCGAAGGGAGCCAAAAACGAGTACTGCGCAACCAACGAGATTTGCGGCCAGCGCTCGGCCTTGTAAGAGCGCAGAACCAACTCCTGGGTCAGAATACTCGATTGGAGCTGCCGCACTTTCTTGTTGTTTTTGAGAGCGTCGGCGATCGCGACCTTCACGGAAGCAGGAGCCGTAACATCACTGACATCGGAATCGAGCGGCTTGACGCGGTCGGTCGCCGGATATCCCAGCGCCATAGCCAGCATCATCTCGTAATAATCATTGTCGAGCCCGTCCGCCCCGAGCTGCTGGCTGGCGACTTCGAGATTTACTTGCGCCTGCTTCAAATCCACCGGCAAGCGGCTGCCTTCCTCCACACCCGCGTGCGTGATCGCCACAACCTTGCGCAAACTCGGGAGCTGATCCTTGATCGCCTGCTCCTCGCGCTCGATCTGACTGGCGGTCAGAAACAGATCGGCGGTGCGATAGGCGACGTCATCTTCTTTGGCCTGGGCGCCGTAATCGGCCGACCGCGCTCTTTGGGAGGCCGCCGCCGCCTGATACCTATCGGGCCGGTTATAGAGCTGCATGTCGGTCCTCATCTGAAACACGCTGGGGGCGCTGCCTTCGATCGAATTCGGATAGCCGTAAGTATAGGCAAGCCCGCTGCCGGCGTACACCTTGGGGCGGAACGGGTCCTTGGCGATGCGAATGCCCGCCTCGGCTTGCTGCTGATCCAGGCGTGCCAAAAGCACGTCGGGATTCTGGCGCGAGGCGATATCGAGCGCCTGCCGCAGCGTCAGCGCATGCACTTCGGCGGCGAGTGTACCCGCAAAAACGCAGGGCAAACAAGAAAGGACGAGAAGTTTCAGCACTACCCCATGCTAGCTTGCAGAGCTGAAGCTCTGCGCGTTACAACCGAGCCGCGCGCGCCAGCAAACGGTTTACGGCAAATGCCGCCAGTGCCGGCCGTCGCGCTGCATCAGCTCGTCGGCTTCGTGCGGGCCCCAGGTTCCGGAAGCGTAGTTGGGGAAATCGCGCGGCGGCAGCGCCTGCCATACATCTAGAATCGGCTGGATCACGGTCCAGCCCGCTTCTACGCGGTCGGCCCTTTGGAACAGCGTGGCATCGCCCAGCATGCAGTCGTAGAGCAGCCGCTCGTATCCGGTGCTTTGCTCACGGCCGAAGTAATCGACATAGCGAAAGTCCATGTTCACTGAGCCGAGGCGCACCAGCGGCCCCGGAATTTTCGCACCGAAGGTCAGCGAAATGCCTTCGTCCGGCTGAATGTGCAGTACTAGGAGATTCGCGCTCAGGCTATCGACCGGCGTATCGCGAAACAGAACGAACGGCGCGCGCCGGAACTGAATGGCGATCTCGCTCACGCGCTTCGACATGCGTTTCCCGGTGCGCACGTAAAACGGCACATCGGCCCAGCGCCAATTGTCGATCTTCAATCGCAGCGCAACAAACGTCTCCGTGCTCGAATCGGGACTGACTTTCGGCTCCCCGCGGTAGCCGGGTACGTGTACTCCTTCTTCCGTTCCCGGACCATACTGCCCGCGCACCGAACGCACGAGGACATCTTCCGGCGTCAGCGGCTGAATCGCATGCAGCACTTTCACCTGTTCGTCGCGCACGGCGTCGGCGGCGAACGAAATCGGCGGCTCCATCGCGGTCAGGGTCAAAAGCTGGAAAATATGGTTCGGCACCATGTCGCGCAAAGCCCCCGCCCGTTCGTAGTACCTGCCTCTTTGCTCCACGCCCAGGGTCTCGGCGACGGTGATTTCAACATGATCCACATAGCGCCGGTTCCAGACCGGCTCAAAGATGCCGTTGGAAAAGCGGAACGCCAAGATATTCTGAACGGTTTCTTTGCCGAGATAATGATCGATACGATAGATCTGGTGCTCGTTCAGAACGGAGGTAATCTCGCGGTTGAGCGCGCGAGCCGATTCCAGATCGTGTCCGAACGGCTTTTCGATGACTACCCGGCGCCATTTTCCGTCCTCCTCCTGGGTCAAACCCACAGCGCCCAGGTTTCTCACCACCTGGCCGAACAGCACCGGCGCGGTGGCCAGATAATAGAAATAGTTTCCGTGGGTATGGTGCTTCTGTTCGATCTCCGCCAGCCGCTGCTTTAAACATTCATAGGCCGCCGCCTGCTGAAAATCTCCGCTGCAATAGTACACCCGCTCCAAGAGCCAGTCGCAGAAGGCGCAAATTTCCGGAGCGCCGGCAAACTGCGTCAGGTCTTCGCGGACCAGCGCGCGAAACTCGTCCTCGCTCATGCAATCGAGCGCAAATCCGACCAGCGCGAAATCGGACGGCAGCAGCTTTTTTTTCGCCAGATTGTAGAGCGTGGGAATTAGCTTGCGCTTGGTTAGGTCTCCCGTTGCACCGAAAATGACCATCGTGCACGGATCGCCGCGCCTGCCGTGTTCGGCCACCGCCCGGATCTGCTGTTCTTGTTCCTGCTGGGTTTCTACCGGCATCGTTTTCTTCTAACAGTTTCCCCCATCCGCTCTTTCGTTTGCTCCTGCCTCTCTACCGCCGACGTGGCGCGCTATTCGGTGAGGCCCTTATCGTCATCAATCCTATCAAGCTGCTATTGCTTGCCCATAGAAGCGGTGGCATCATTATTATGGGGAGACCATAGGAGCGTCAACTTGGAGAGGAAATCAAATGTCTGGCAGGGGACGCTCGCACTGATGGTGTTGAAAACGTTGGAAACCATCGGGCCCCTGCATGGCTACGGCATTGCGCGGCGCATTGAGCAGACCAGCGGCAACGTTTTGTCCTTAAACTACGGCACGCTCTACCCTGCCCTGCTGAAGCTGGAACAGGAAGGCTACATTGCATCCGAATGGGGCCTCTCCGATAACAACCGCAAAGCGAAGTTCTACCGCCTCACCCGCGCCGGACGCAAGCAAGCGCAGCAGGAAACGCGGGACTGGGAGCTGGCGATTGCGGTCTTGGCGCGCTTCTTGGCGCCAGAGAGCCAGCCATGAGAAGCTTGCGCGCCTGGTTCGTCCGCATGCGCGGCTCGTTCCGCAAACAGCGTCTGGAGCGCGATCTCTCAGAGGAGATCGAAGCCAACCTCCAACTGCACATCGACGACAATCTCCGCGCCGGCATGACACCGGAAGAATCGCGTCGCCAGGCTCTGCTGAAGCTCGGCGGCGTGGAGCAAACGAAGGAAGCCTATCGCGACCGGGCCGGCATTCCGTGGCTAAATACGCTCATCCGCGATCTGCGCTACGGCATTCGCATGTTGCGAAAGAATCCTGGGTTCGCGGCCGCAGCCATCCTCACGCTCGCGCTCGGTATCGGTGCAAATACGGCAGTGTTCAGCATTGTCGATGCCGTGCTGCTGCGGTCTCTTCCCTATCCCGATGCCGGGCGCATGGTTGTGATCCACGAAGAACTGAACCGTGCCAGGCCGCTGAACGTTTCCTGGCGAGGTACTGCGGCTGGTTCTGCGCCAGGGCATGTGGCCGTCGCTGCTTGGCATCGCGATTGGATTGGGAATCGCGTGGGGCGTGGTGCGCCTGCTAGCCAGCTCGCTTTTCGAGATCAAGCCGCACGACATCGCTACATTCGTCGCCGCCACAGCGCTGCTCCTCGTCGTGGCATTCGTCGCCTGCTACATTCCCGCTCGCCGCGCCATGAAGGTTGATCCCATGACGGCCTTGCGGCATGAGTGACCCCACTTATCGGATCAGCCCGAGCGCGCCGCGCAGCGGAATGCGCACCCAATCGGGCCGGTTGTTCCATTCGTAGCCGATTTCGTAGAGCGCCTTCTCGAGCAGAAACGTGTCCAAGACCACGCGCCGCTCCTCTCCGCTCGCGCCGGCGAAGGCGTCCTTCGCCGCGGCAAAATAAGCGCCGGCGTAAAACGCGCTCATCCAGGCGCTCCAGGTTACCGCCCAGGACTCCAGCAGCGGAAAAACATCTTCTTGCGCGGCCGCATCGGGAAATTGGGCAAACAGCGCCGCATAACCCGCATATTGAAACGACCGGATCATCCCGGCCACGTCGCGCAGCGCTAGCGCTTTGGCCCGGCGGTCCTCCAGCGGCCGCGATGGCTCGCCTTCGAAATCAATGAGTAGGAAATCCTCGCCCGTATACAGCACCTGACCTAAATGGAAGTCGCCATGATGGCGAATGCGATACGCACCAACGGGATAGTCTCGGAAACGCACAAAATGCTCCGCCACGCGGAGCTCCAGCCGCAGCAATTCGCGCGCGCTCGCGGCGACGTCAGGCGGAAGTTCTGCTTGCTTTCTCCGCATTAGCCCAAACGCGATATCCGCCTGGGCCTGCATTTCCGCATGGGCCTTGACGGATGCCTCGCGTGTAAACGGCTCGGGCGCAAAATCCGGCCCGGCGGCGGAATCGCACAGCGCCGCGTGCATCTCCGCCGTGCGCTGAGCCAGCAGCCGCACTTCCCCCGCGAACGGCCCCATCAATTCCTGCAACTCGGCAGGCGGAGTTTCCTGCGCCAAGTCCAGCGGATGGAATGTCTTCGGCACCGGAGCGTAGGCGCCGGCGGTGACACGGCCGAAAAATCCCTTTAAAGATTCCAGCGCGAATGCCCACGCATCTCCGCGGTTTTTCACGAACCGCTGCAGAATGCCCACCGAATAGGCTGCCGAGAGGGTGCGGTATTCCAGCGTGCCCAGAACGTCCGGCGTATGCGCGAATCCGCGCTCGGTTAGAAAAATGCCGATCTCCGCGTCCGGGTTCACGCCCGGCTCCAGTTTTCGAAAAAGCTTTAGAATGCAGCGATCACCATAAACGACGGAGCTGTTGCTTTGCTCCGCTTTGATCAGCGAACTTTCCAGCTTCTCCGCCGCCATACTCTCGTCTTCAAACGCTTGCGTTCGTTGCGCAACCAGTTCGCCTTTCGAGCCGCGGAATGCGCCATTTTGCGCGATCACGCGCAGCAGCGTGGCGCGAAAGCCGGCATCGAACAACGCGCCATAAAGAACTCCGGCCTCGCCGCCAGGATTCGTTACCGAGGCCACAATCTCGCGGCACTCCGGGGGAACGTGTTGCGCCCGGGCCAAGCCCACCGGCGCGAGGTAGCGGTCCGACCCGCCGTCGGTATATCTCACTTCGAGCAGCAGAATCCAGGCGCCATCGGCTTCGAGGACGTCTTCGATCGCGGTTTCCTGAATGCTTCTCGCTTTGGCGCGGAACCAGCGGCGGCCGGCCAAAAAATCGGGCAGGAAGGCGCCTAGTTCGGCTAGCGTTTTCCGGCTAAACGGATGCGTCCACGAATCGATCGCGATCGTCGCAACGCGAGCGGCGCTGGAATTTGCCATACAGGTTGGATTCGGCGCCTAGCGCCGCCTTTCACAGGAAGTACTCGAAATCCGTCTCTCCGCGCAACCGCCGCCTCAAGCGAAAAATATGTCCTGGCAAACTCGCCGGATTCAGTTCCACATAATTCCGGTTTCCGCTCCAAAGATAACGCGCGCCGGTCAGCAGATCACTCACCTCATAAGGATGATTTCGGTCGATCTTTAGATGCTCCAGTGGCAAATCGACAAACCCCGACTGCCGGTAATGCGGATCGAGATTCACCACCATCAGCACCAGATTCGATCCTTCTTCGGATTGTTTGCTGTAGCAGATCAACTGATCGTTATCGACCGGATGGAATTCCAGCGTGCGGTCCGTTTGCAGCGCCGGATTGTCCCGCCGGATGCGATTGACCAGTCCAATGAAATCCGCCAGACTCCCCGGACGCTCCCAATCCCAGGCACGCAATTGATATTTTTCCGAATCCAGATATTCCTCGCTGCCATGCCGCGCCGCCCGGCCTTCCATCAGCTCGAACGCCGGACCGTAGATGCCGTAATTGGCTCCGAGCGTCGCAGCCAGCAGCAGGCGGATCATAAACACCGACCGCGTGCCCAGTTGCAGAAATTCCGTCAAAATGTCCGGTGTATTCGGCCATTGGTTCGGCCGGAAGAACTCGCGCACCGGCGTTTGCGTAAGTTCGGTCAGGTAACTCGTCAGTTCGTACTTGGCGTTGCGCCAGGGGAAATACGTATACGACTGGCTGAATCCGAGCTTTGCCAGCCGGTACATGATTTTGGGCCGCGTGAAAGCTTCGGAAAGGAAGAGCACTTCCGGATGCGCGGCCTTGATCTCGGCGATGACCCATTCCCAGAACGGAAATGCCTTGGTGTGCGGATTATCCACGCGGAAAATCAGCACCCCGCGCTCGATCCAAAAATCGAAGATGCTTTTCAGCTCTTGCCAAAGCTCGCGCCAGGCAGGGGTTTCGAAATCGAAGGGATAAATGTCCTGATACTTCTTGGGCGGATTTTCGGCGTATTGAATGGTCCCGTCCGGGCGCTTGCGGAACCATTCGGGATGCTCCTTTACATAAGGATGGTCGGGCGAAACCTGGAACGCGATGTCGATGGCCACTTGCATGCCGAAATCCGCCGCCCGCTTGACGAAGCGCTGAAAATCCTGCAAGGTTCCCAAGCGCGGATGCACGGCTTTGTGCCCGCCCTCGCCGCCACCGATGGCCCAGGGGCTTCCGGGCTCGCCGGGCTCGGCAACGGTCGCGTTGTTCTTGCCTTTCCGAAAAGTTTTGCCGATGGGATGAACGGGCGGCAGATACACCACATCGAAGCCCATGGCGGCAATATAGGGCAGGCGCGCTTCGCAATCGGCAAACGTGCCGTGTTTTCCCGGCTCGAGCGCCGTGGATCGCGGAAACACTTCGTACCAGGAGCTAAAGCGCGCGCGCACAGGATCCACGACCAGCGCGAGCTCGCGCTCGAACCGCGAGGCGAGGCTGCGATCGGGATAGCGCTTCATCGTCCGGTCGAGCGCCGCATCGGTTCCATCGGCTCGGTGCTGCTGCCGGTTCTCTTCGCCGCGCAGCGCCGCGGCGCGATTCCGCAGCCATCCGGCATCCGGTTCTTTTGCACGCGCGGCGCCTTGCTCGATCAGATCCGCTCCTATCTGATAATCGATCGCGCTATCGGTATCGGCTTCGATGCGCTTCAGCAGATCGCGCCGCCAGGTTTCGAAATGATCCACCCAGCCGAGAATCGTGTAGCGATAGCGGCCCAGCTCAGTTACCTGAAACTCACCGAACCAGCGGTCGTTCACCAGCGGCTGCATGGGCGCCTCGCGCCAGCCGGGCGAACTTTCATGCTGATACAGCAGTGTCGCCAGAATGGCATCGTGGCCGTCGGCGAACACGTCCGCCTCCACGCGAACCAGATCGCCCACCGTCCGCTTGGCCGGAAATCTGCCGCCGTCTACTTCCGGCGTTATGCTTTCGATAATGACGCGCTCGCGCCCTGCTTCTTTTCGATCAACTCGCGATATAGCGCGATGGTCCGATCCGCAATCGAGCTCCAACTGAATGTCTCCTCCACACGTTTTCGCCCGGCCGCGCCGAACGTCCGGCAGCGTTCGGGATCGGCCAGCAATTGCGACAGCTTCTTTCCCAGATCTTTTGCAAACTCTTCCGGCCGCGACGGAAAACCGGTGACCGGATCTGGCGCGAACGGGACCAAATATCCGGTCACGCCGTCCACGACAACTTCTTTGATGCCGCCGGTCGCGCTCGCTACCACTGGCGCTCCGCAAGCCATCGCTTCCAGATTAATAATCCCGAACGGCTCGTACACCGACGGGCAGCAGAAGACGCATGCGTTGCTGTACAGCTGGATCGCTTCCGGTTTGGTCACCATTCTTTCGATCCACACCACGCGTGGATTCGCTGCGCGCGCCTGCTCCACTTTCTCCCGCATTTCGGCCGCGATCTCCGGCGTATCCGGCGCACCCGCGCACAGCACGATTTGCGTGCGGGACGGCAGATAGCGAATCGCGTCCACCAAATGCGTCACGCCTTTCTGGCGCGTGATGCGGCCCACAAACAGCACGTAGGGAACCGAGAGATCAACGCCATAGGTTTGCAGCGCGGTTGTATCGCTTGTCCTCCGGTACTCCTCCAAATCAATTCCGTTATAGATGACCTGTACGCGCTCAGGCGGAACCGGGTACACGCGCAAAACATCTTCCCGGGCTTCCTTAGAGACCGCGATCACCGCGTCGGCATCCAGAATCGCGCTTCGTTCCATCCAGGAACTAAGCGCGTAACCGCTGCCAAGTTGCTCCGCTTTCCAGGCGCGCAAGGGCTCCAGGCTGTGCGTGGTGAGAACGAAGGGCACGCCATACAGTTTCTTGGCGAGAAAGCCGGCCATGGCCACGTACCAGGTGTGCGTGTGTACGATGTCGATCTCGCGAAGCGCTTTGATCTGGGTGAGATTCAGGCTGAAGGCTTCCAGCGCGCCTTTGAATTTCTCCTTCGTGCCGTCGGAGATTTCGCTCCAGGGCTGCGCGCCGCGGACGTGCAGCTTGCCCTCGTCGCTCTGCTGATCGCCCCAGCAATGCACTTCGACTTGGATCTTCCTGGCCAGCTCGCGGCTGAGATATTCAACGTGTACTCCCGCCCCGCCATAGACGTGGGGCGGATATTCGCGTGTAAACAGAGCAGCGCGCATGTCCTTCCATAGTATTCGAGGAGAAAAATACCATAGCTATCAATGGGGCGCAGCGGCGGAAAAAGCCTGGCCGAGAGAAGAAATGTCGAAATCGAAGGCAGCATTTTGGCGATGGCGTCGCCAAGCTTCATTTCTTCACGTTGTTTGCGGAGATTGGCGGTGGCGATGTGGACGGCGTGCCTCTCGGCTTTGCGTGATGCTTCGGCTTCGGCGCGTTTTTGCAAAGCAAAGCCAATTTCGGCTAACTGCCTTACTTTCTTGCGTTTCTGAAACTCGGCTGAGGCGCGCTGGTAGGCGCGGTCCTGGGCGGCGTGGTAGCGAACGTAGTATTCGAGGTAAGTTAAGTCGACGCCGACGGGAATTTCGCCTTTCCTGACCTGCTCGGGAGATTTCGGCTCGAGCGAAAAGCATTGATTCTGGAAGCGCAGGGCGCGATTGGCAAGCCAGGGTGTTCCGGCCATTTTGACGACCAGCTCGATTTCGGCCTGGCCGACGGGCTGTTCGTCTTGGATGGGCTGGTTGAGGAGAGCGTCGTACTCTTCCTGCTTTTCGAGTTCCGGGAGGACGCGGAAGCGGCCGCAGAGTCCGTGTTTGAGGCCGTTCTGGGCGACTTTGGCCTTAGTCTCGACGGATTTCGGGCCACAAGATTTTTGTGCGTTGCGGCGATTGGCCGCGATTTGTTTGGCGGTAGCCATAGTGATGTATCCAGCTCTTAGCTATTAGCTCTTAGCTAATGTGCGGGGAGGACGGGCGGGATGAGAGGGCGCGGAGCGCGAAGCACCCTGAATCTAAACAAAAAATGAAATTTGGGGAGAGGAAGGTACGAGGCTTATGGTTCGGCTCCGCTGCCGGCCCAGAGCGATTCCAATTTTTCGCGGTAGCGGGAGTAAATATAAGATGCCGCGAGGAGCAGGATGCCAAGGGCGACAAAGGCGGAGATGCGATAGAACTGGGTCAATTGCCACACGTCGTAGCAATACAGTTTGCCGACGACCGCAATGAGCAGTGCCAGACCGATAAGGCGGTCGAGCGGCGAACGCCGCAGGACGCCCAGCACGATCTCGGCAACGGCATAAATGGCGAGAAAAACCGACGTGCTTTCGCCGATGACGCTGGCCCGGTTGACGGGTGCGGAGTGGTTGACTGCCCAGAGGGTGAGTTCTCGCAGAGCGGCGGCGAGGATGCAGGCATGGCCGAGAATATAGAGCCAGTTGCGCACAGCGGGTGTGCGCTCACCTGATACAGCCGCAATCAAATGGACGGCGGCGAGACCCAGGGCGAATACAGCGAGCCAGTCGGGATGATTGTGGTCGAGCAGCATCCAGGCCGAAAAGACCGTCCAGCCCGCATTCAGCGGCAAAAGTGCGGGCGCGGCAGCGCGGAGAGAACTCGCGAAAAAGAGCGCGAAAAACGCGCATAGAAACAGCACGCCGGTACCGGTGCTGGCTCCCGCAACGGAACTGCATGTCCAGACAACGAACAGAATCGCCGTGGCCGCAAACGCGATCGCGGAAACGATCGCCCAGTGCCGCCGCGATGCGGCTGCGAATACGGCGATATCGACCACCAACAGATAGGAGAAGAAGAGGAAGGGATGTAGGAAGGCATGGCCCAGGAACACAGGCGCGAAAATCGCACCGGCCGTGCCGAGCACCGCCAGCACAGAACTGCCGTAGCGGAGCGAAAGAGCAAAGGAAAGCACGCACACCGCAACCATCCCGCAAAAGGCGAGCCATTGCGGGAACAGACGGTAATACGCGAACGAAGCGTAGAGCGCGGTGTACAAAATGGCGATGCCGCATCCTGCTATGCCTTGCGCAAACGCCTGCTGGCCGCGGCTCCGCAGCCGTTCGGCAACACCGACGAGCAGAAGCCCGGCAACCATTCCGAGAGTCACCCGCCCGGCGGCGCCGATCCAGCGGTTATCGACGGCATATTTGAAAAAGAAGAGAATGCCGAATGCGAGGGTGATGGCGCCGGCCCGGTTGACGAGAGTGATTCCGAGCCGCGATTCGAGCCGCTCCGGTTCGGGCGCGGGCAATTTCGGCGATGAGGGGACCAGCACTTCGCGGCCTTCGAGCATGGCCACGCGCCGCTCCAGATTTTGCACCTGGGCTTGCAATTCTGCGAGTAGATCGTCAGGGTGCATAAAAACCGCGCACCCGCGGGTTACGCGAGGGTCTCGGCGAGCTGCCGTGCGGCCGAACCATATCTCCGCTCAACATAGTGATCGAGCAGCTCCCGGAATTCCGCGACAATTTTTTCGCCGCGCAGTGTGGTCGCCAGCTTGCCGTCGATATAGACCGGCGCGACCGGCTTCTCAAAAGTGCCCGGAAGCGAGATGCCGATGTGCGCGTGCTTCGATTCGCCCGGCCCGTTCACAACGCATCCCATCACCGCGACCTTCATCTCTTCCACTCCGGCATATTTTTCCCGCCACACCGGCATCTGCTCACGCAGATAAGTTTGGATCTGATCCGCCATGTCCTGGAAGAACGTGCTGGTGGTGCGTCCACAGCCGGGACATGCCGCCACCTGCGGCGTGAAGCTGCGCAGATTCAGCGCTTGAAGAATCTGCTGGCAGACGATCACTTCCTCGGCACGGTCGCCGTTGGGCAGCGGCGTGAGCGAAGCGCGAATCGTGTCGCCGATCCCCTGCTGCAACAACACCGAAAGCGCAGCAGTGGTGGCGACTATGCCCTTCGAGCCCAGCCCGGCCTCGGTCAGGCCGAGGTGCAGCGGATATTCGCAGCGTGCCGCCATCATCCGGTAAACGTCGATGAGATCCTGCACATTGCTGACTTTCGCGCTGAGAATGATTTTGTCGCGCCCGAGCCCGTAGCGTTCCGCCGCCTCGGCGCTACGCAGAGCGCTTTCGACGATGGCGCGCTTGGTCACTTCCATCGCATCGAGCGGCTCGGCCGCGCGCGAGTTCTCGTCCATCATCTGCGTCAGCAGCACCGAATCGAGCGAACCCCAATTCACTCCGATGCGCACCGGCCTGTCGTATTCGACGGCGGCTTCGATCATGACGCGGAAATTATCGTCGTGCTTGCGGCCGATATTCACATTTCCCGGATTGATGCGGTATTTCGCCAGCGCCCTCGCGCAAGCCGGATATTTTTTCAGCAGCAGATGGCCATTGTAATGAAAATCGCCGATGATCGGAACGTTCACGCCGAAACTGCGGATCGTATCGACAATCTTCGGGACCGCTTGCGCGGCCTCGTCGGTATTCACCGTGACCCGCACCAGTTCCGAACCGGCCCGGGCTAATTCCATCACTTGATTGGCGGTCGCCGCGCTGTCCGCCGTGTCAGTATTCGTCATCGATTGGACGACGATCGGATTCGATCCGCCGACTTTCACGCCTCCGATGTCAACGGCGACCGATTTGCGGCGCGGCGATGCAGCCATGCTGGTTTGAGAGCCCTCCCGGCGCCCCTCCCTGGCGGTCGGGGTTCCGTAAGTCATTTTAACAGTCCGTATCATGTTTCTATGACTTCCAGCTTTGAGGAGATCGCCGCGCTCGAACGCGACTACCTGGTCCAGAACTACGCCCGCTATCCGGTTGCGCTCCATCGCGGCAAAGGCTGCTACGTGTACGACATCGTCGGCAAGCGCTATCTCGACTTCATAACCGGCATCGGCGTGAATGCGCTCGGCTACGCGCACCCGCGCATCACGAAGATCATTCGCGAGCAGGCGGGCTTGCTGCTGCACTCCTCAAATCTCTATTACAACGAGTACCAGGGCCGGCTGGCCGAGCGCATGGCGAAGCTCAGCGGCTTGAACCGCTGCTTCTTCTGCAATTCGGGTGCGGAAGCTATGGAGACGGCGATGAAAATGATCCGCGCCTGGGGCAACTCCATTGATCCCGCCAAGCACGAGATCGTAGCGCTCGACGGATCGTTCCACGGCCGCACGCTCGGCGCGCTTTCGATCACCGGCCAGCCCAAATACCGGCACGATTTCGAGCCGCTGCTGCCGGGCGCGCGGTTTGTCGCGCGCAACGATGTCGAGGCGCTCGAAGCCGCGGTGAGCGAGCGGACCTCTGCGATTGTGCTCGAATTCATCCAAGGCGAAGGCGGCATTTTCCCGGTTTCGGAGGCGTTTGCCCGCCGCGCGCGCGAATTGGCGGACCGCTATAACGCGCTGCTTCTATTCGACGAGATTCAATGCGGCGTCGGACGGCCCGGCGCGTATTTCGCCTATCAACTGCTCGATCCCGTACTCATGCCCGACATTACGTTGGCAGCAAAACCGATGGCCTGCGGTCTGCCGCTCGGCGTCGCCATCGCCAATGAAAAAGCGGCGGCCATGATCAAACAAGGCATGCACGGATCGACCTATGCCGGAGGCCCGCTCGCCTGCCGCGTGGCGCTGGAGTTCTTCGATATTCTCGACGAGCTGCTGCCTTCGATCAAATCCACCGGCGCTTATCTTCGCTCCCGGCTGGTCGATCTGATGGGCAAATTCCGCTTCATCAAAGAAGTGCGCGGGGAGGGCTTGATGCTGGGCCTTCAGCTCGATATTTCCGGGAAGCAATTTGTGCTCGACGGCATCGAGCAGGGCCTGTTATTCAACTGCACGCACGAAACCGTCCTGCGCTTTCTGCCGCCCTATATCATCACCGAAAAAGAGGCGGACCGCGCGATTTCCATCTTGAAGCGCATTCTCAAGAAGGCTTAGAACCGCGGCAAATGCCGGGCCAGAAATCCGTCGATGCCTTTTCCTTTCCTGGTCCAATAGAGCGCCACGTAGGCATAGTTTTCGGCTTGCCCGGCAACACTATGCCCGTAGCAAAACAGCAATTGGAACCCGGGATCGTGGATGGTGTAGAAGCCGCCGAAATCCACCATCGCAGCATAGCGCGAATCCACTGATTGCCGGCCGTGATAGAAAAGCTCCGTCCCGAGCGTCAGTTTCTTACTCACGTCGTGCAGAATCAACGTGCCGCCGAACGGGTTATTCCGCGCACCCGCGATATTGCTGAACTCCTCGCCGCCGCCCCCATCGATGGTCCAGCTTCCGATAGTCTTTTGCGCATAGAGAGGCACTTTCCAGGAAGGCTTGCCCGCACCCAAGCCTTTGTCCGGATTACCGGTGGGAATTTCCATCATGGTGAAGGTCCCAATCATCGGCCTGTGTTTGGTTTCCTGGATGAACCGGTACTGGACGCCAATTTCGCTGTCGGCGAGTCCGAACGTGGCCGGACCATCGGAAGGAAACGCCGCGCCCGCGGGAAAAAGGAAATGAAACATGACGTTCCGCACGCCGCTCCAGTTGAATTCCACCGCCGGCCCTGACGTATCGATTTCTCCTGGCGACGAGCTCATGTTGCCGAACGCGTAATATTCAAAATGTCCGTACGGGATGACGTCGGGATCATCGAGCTGGAATGGCGGGCCTGCCAGCAGCGCAGGCGCCCCCCACAAGAGGCCCGTGAGAGCGGCTAGATGGCGGAAAACATTTATTGCACGCACTCTACCATCTTGCCGATTCATGAATTCCGGAACCATAACTCGATCCACGGCCCGATGAGCGCGCCCTCACGGCTCCGCAACATGGATCCTTCGAGCAGATGCATTTCGCGCCCGATGGCCCGTTCTTCACGCTCGACCCATTGAGGATTTTCGGGCAAAGGAAACGTCAGCAATTCCGAGTTCCGCATGCCTTCGAGCCGAAAACCACACGGTTCCGCCAGCCGCTCCAGCGTCGCCGCGCTGTGCCCATACAAGTATGGGAACCCGAGCAGATTATTGTACGCCATTGCCTCCGTCAGAAAGCCCGCCTTATCCTGTTCGAGACCATCGTCTGCGAGCAGCGACTCGCAAAGCCGATAGAACAAACCGTTCGGTGTGCGTAGCGCGAGCAATCCGCCGGGCTTGAGAATGCGCCGCGATTCCATCAGCATCGGCTTGGGATCGGCGATCTGGTCAAAGCAATTCCAGATAAACACGCCATCGAAGCTGCCGCTATCGAAACCGCAATCGCGAAGCTCTCGCGCATGGACGGAAAAACCTTTCGAACGGGCGAAGCGGCTCGTGTCCTTGCCGATGTCGACTCCTTCGGCGCGCCAATCCCATTCTTGTGCGGTCTGCAGGAAGGCGCCATAATGGCTGCCGATTTCGACGACACGCGCGCCCACCGCGAGCAGGCTACGATACGGATCTTCTTTCGCTCGGAAGGCTTCGAGATAGCGGGGATACACGCGCTCGATGCTCGCCGCATCGTAGATCTCCTCTGAATATTCTTCGCTGGATGGATTTTCATACTCGTTGCGGACGAGCAGCGTGCATCCGGCGCACAGAAGAATATCCGCCCGGCCTTGGTGAAAAAAGCGGGTAAGGTCTTTGAGCGCGCCATCCGCCGCCGGCCGCGCGAGACGCTCGTTCACAAAGCGTTCGCGCCAGCGGCATTCTTCGGCCACGCGGCGCGCCTCCACCAGCAGTGAAAACTCCGTCGCCTCACAGACCGGACAGGCAGGCATCGCCGGTTAGACGAAATTCCCCGCTCCGGTTGCTACAGCAAGTCTTCCCGTTTGCGCGCCTCAAGCGCTCTCACGATGCGGTTGACATCCTGCGCCCTTTCCCGGCTTGCGACCAGCAGCGCATCCGGCGTCTCCACGACAATCAGGTTTTCGACCCCCACCAGAGCCACAGTCTTATCCGCGTCGATATAATTCCCACGGCTCGATTCCACGATCACATCGCCGCGCGCCGCATTCTCGTTCGCGTCTTTTTCCGCCAGCTTGTAGACCGCTTCCCAACTGCCCACATCGTTCCAGCCGATATCGTCGAGCGCAAACCCGGAGACCTGCCCAGCTTTTTCCAAAACCGCATAATCAACCGAAATGTCCTCGCAGCGCGGATACGATTCAGCCAAGGCGGCGGAAAAATTTCTGGCACGAAACGGCGGCAGGCCGGCGAGCAGTGTCAAGGTCTTCGGCTGGTGGCGCCGCATCAGTTCGAGGATGGTCGAAGCACGCCAGAAGAACATGCCGGCGTTCCAGTAGAAATTGCCGCGCTCGACGAACTTCCTGGCCGTTTTCGGATCCGGCTTTTCGCGAAAACTGGAAACGCGCAGCGCATCCAATTTGCCTCCCAGAACGCCCTTGGGAAATTCGATGTAGCCGTAGCCCGTCTCCGGCCAGCGTGGCCGGATGCCCAGCACGACCACGCCGCCCGATTCCGCCGCACAAAACGCGGCTTTCACGAAAGTGCGGAACCGCGCTTCTTTCTCAATCAAATGATCCGCCGGGAAAACACCCATTACGGCCTCGGGATCCATGCCGTTGATAATGTGCGCCGCCAGCGCAATGCAAGGCGCGGTGTTGCGCTGAGCAGGTTCGGCGATAATCTGCTGCCGCGGCACCTCGGGAAGCTGTTTGCGAATTTCCGCTTGCAGCAATTGGTTCGTGATCACCCAGACGTTGTCCGGCGTTACCGTGGGGTTCAGTCTGGCTACGGTCTGCTGAATCAGCGAACGCTCGCCGAATAGGCGCAGTACCTGCTTGGCGTTCCTTCTTCGGCTGCGTGGCCAAAAACGAGTGCCGCGGCCCCCGGCCATGATGAGGGCATAGCGATGGTTGGCCATGGAGAAACTATTGCAGGCCGGGCTTGAAGTTCGGGTTGAGTTGGGGGTTGAGATGGTTGGGCGGAATCGGTTGATCCGGCAGCTTCGAATCCGGAAACCCGCGGATTAAGTGAAAGGTCCGGCTCCAGCGCGTGCGCGTAAAGAAATGCTCGCCCAAATCGATGAAATGGCTAAACAGCGAGCCGACCGAATTACCTTCCAACGCCTGTGTCGGGGCGCTGTAGGACCAGTAGATCAGCACTGGCTTTCCGATGATGTAATCCCGCGGTACGAAACCCCAGTAGCGGCTATCGAGCGAATTGTCGCGGTTGTCGCCCATGACGAAGTACGAATGGGAAGGCACAACCACCTGGCCGTCGACAACATGATGCTCCAGCATCTCTTGCTGTAAAACCGCTTGCAGGGGATGCTGCGGATCGGCATAGGGCATGGGAGGGCCGGGGAAGTTGCGCTCGGGATTATAGCTCGAATCGTTCTGGTATATATACGGCTCGTTCACCCGGACGCCGTTCCTGTAGACGATGCCGTTCACCAGCTTGATGTGATCACCGGGAACGCCGATCACGCGCTTGACGAAGGTCTCGGTAATATCGGCGGGATAGCGGAAAACGATAATGTCGCCGTGTTTGGGATTTTCGTACGGCAGGATATGGCGGCTGAGGGGCCCGGCGGAGGCGTAGGCGAGCTTATCGACGAGCAGATGATCGCCGATCAGCAGAGTGTCCTGCATGGATCCGGTGGGGATGACAAAGGCCTGCACCAGCGTAGTGGTGCCGAACAGGAGCAGCAGCAGCGTGACTGCCCATTCGGCGATGCCGTTGCGAACAGGCTCGCGCTTCGGCCGGGGCTTCTGCCCGGCTGGTGTCGTCTTGGCCGTAACCGTCTCCTGTGCCATGTTGCTGTTGTGGGGCCGTTTCCGCGTCTTTGGATTTCGTTACACGCGAAATCTCATTGTAGCCTTTATCGGGATTTGCGATGCTAATGCCATGGGTAAATTTACGGGGCTGAGCCCGAAAGTTTCGCATATCCGGCGGGCGCTGTCCGCGATTGTCGTTTCCAGTTGGCTGATTGCCGCCGGTTGTGGCGGTAGCTCGCCGAGCGACCGGTCTCTGACCACTCAGATTCAATCCAAGCTCTATAGCGATGCCGCAACAAAAGGTTCCAACGTCGGCGTTGCAGTAAAGGATGGCGTGGTTACGCTGAGCGGCAACGTCGCCGATTCCGGAGTTGCGCTGGAAGCGATGAAGATCGCAAACGGAACTACAGGCGTGAAAAGCGTGCAAGACAACTTGACGGTGAACGGCACTCCGGCGGCCAACCAAACCGAAAGCGCCTCGACCGGATCTGTCGCAAAACCCGAGCCTGAACAACCCGCTCCGCAGCCCGCCGAACTTACCGTACCCGCCGGCCAGCGGATTGAAGTGCGCACCATCGACACCATCGATTCCAGTCAAGCCGAAGCCGGGCAGACTTTCCGCGCCTCGCTTGGGGCGCCGCTGGTTGCCGATGGCCGCGTAGTGGCTCGCACCGGATCTAACGCCACCCTCACGCTCGTCAGCGCGAAACAATCGGGCCGAATCAAAGGACACAGCATTCTGGAACTGCGCCTCACTCGCGTTCAATGTAACGGCAAATGGTATCCGGTCGATAGCAGCTTTTACGAAGCCAAGAGCAAATCGAGAGGCAAGCAAACCGCCATTCGCACCGGCATCGGTGCAGCGGCCGGTGCGGCCATCGGCGCCATCGCGGGCGGCGGCAAAGGCGCGGCCATCGGCTCCGCGATCGGCGGCGGCGGTGGATTGGGGCTTCAACTGTTTACCCACGGCACGAAAGTAAAGATTCCTTCCGAAACCGTGCTGACCTTCCGCCTGGAGAAACCGCTTACAGTGGCCGAATAAGCTAGTGGGGCAGACGATCGTTTTCTGTCGTCTGCCAACTCCTTCCAAGGTCGAGAATCTATCGATTCTTGCGAGGACTGGACGACTCGCGAACCTTTAATGTTGCTGGCAGGCGTATCGTAATTAACTCGTCGCCGCCCTTTTCCCCTCCGGCTTTCTCTTCGATGCGTTGCAAGAGTATCTCCGCCGCGCGATAGCCGATGTCGTAAGCCGGCTGCACCACTGTGGTCACCGCCGGGTGAAAAAGGTCGTCGATGGTCAATTCGTCGAAAGTAGCGAAACCGATGTCGCCAGGCGTCTTCACACCGCCATCGTGGAAGGCGCGCAAGACACCCAGACCTGTCGGCCCGTTAGTAGAGAAAATGGCATCGGGCCACGTGCCGCGGTCCTTGAGGCGCGCCCGGCACAGCGCGGCCACATCGTCGGGACGAATCGTGCTTTCCCAGATCCAGCTTTCCTCCGCCTCTATCCCCGCCCGCCGCAGCGCCTTTCTGTAACCCAGAATGCGCCGCCGCTCGTTCTTGAGCAACCGCGGGCCGCAGACCAGCGCAAGTTTGCGGTATCCCCGTGAGATCAAATGAGCGGCCCCCAACTCTGCCGCCGCTGCGTCTTCCACCGATACCGAATCCACCGGAACGCCGTCGGGAATGCGGTCCAGACAAACCACCGGAATGCCGGCCTCGATCATGCGCCAAATCTGATTCGCCGGGGTAGGCGCCGCGGCCACCGTCAGCAGGATGCCTTCTACCCGCTGCGACCGTAACAGCGAAAGCAGTTCCCTCTGCCGCTCGGCGTCGTCTTGCGAATTTACCGCGATGAGGGAATAACCGCGCTGGCGCGCCGCCGTTTCCGCTCCGTGAATGACCTGGGGATAAAAAGAAATGGTGATATCGGGAACGATGATCCCGAGCGTCTGGGTTTTGCTGGTCTTTAGACTGCGAGCAACATGATTCGGATGATAGTCCAGCTTGCGGATCGCCGATTCGACCTTTTGCCGCAGCTCTTTGCTGACGCCCACGGAGCCGGTAATGACATGGGAAACCGTTCCCACCGAAACGCCTGCCAGACTGGCAACTTCTTTAATGGTCGCCATGCTGAGCGAGCTGCTGCTCGGGGGTGCGAACCTTCATCCAACTTCGATTCGCCGCCGATTGCAGCACCGCCTCCGTCACGCAGTCGGTGAGCAGCGCTTCGCGGAAATTCGGGGAAACCGCCGCGCCTTTGCCGAGACCCTGCAGAAAATCGGCCGCCTGGTGAATAAATGTGTGCTCGTATCCGATCTGCAAGCCCGGAACCCACCAATGAGCCATATAAGGATGTTCGCTATCGGTCATGTGGATACTCCTCCATCCGCGCAACGGGCCCTCGTCGCGATGATCGAAATATTGCAGCCGGTGCAGATCGTGCAGGTCCCATATAATTGAGGCCTGCTCGCCATTGATTTCGAATGTATACAGCGCCTTGTGGCCGCGCGCATAGCGAGTCGCTTCAAACGTCGCCAGCGAGCCGTTTCGAAAGCGAGCCAGAAAGGCACTGGCGTCATCAATCGCGACCGGCTCAACCTTGCCGGTCAAGTTATGCTTCCTACTCTTAATAAATGTCTCGGTCATGCCGGTAACTTCATCGATCGCGCCATTCAGCCATAAAGCGGTATCGATCGCATGCGCGAGCAGGTCGCCGGTGACGCCGCTGCCGGCAACGCTCGCGTCCAGCCGCCACAGCGCTTCCCCGCCCTGCGCCAGCTCGCTCGAAATCGTCCAATCCTGCAGAAACTTAGCGCGATAGTGAAACACGCGGCCCAGCCGGCCTTCATCAATGAGTTGCTTGGCAAACGTGACCGCGGGAACCCGGCGATAGTTATACCAAACCATATTCGGAACCCCAGCCTGTTCCACCGCCCGGACCATAGCTTCCGCTTCGGCGGCGTTGCGCCCCAGCGGTTTTTCGCAAAGCACCATTTTGCCCGCCTCCGCCGCCGCGATGGCGATTTCAGCGTGAGTATCGTTCGGACTCGCGATGTCGATCGCGTCGATTCCGGGAGAAGCTACCAGCCGCCGCCAATCCGTCTCAACCGACTCATATCCCCATCGCTCCGCAAACTCCCGCGCGCGCTCCGCATTGCGCGCGCAGACCGTCTTCAGAACCGGCTCGAACGGCACATCGAAAAAATGCCTGACCTGACAAAAAGCATTCGAATGGGTCCGCCCCATGAACCCATAACCAACCATCCCAATATTGAGTTTTTTCATATTCAGAATTCCCGTGGCGCACGCATTCTTGCGTGCCGCGTCGAGACTCCTCTCGACGCTCGGCTCTCTTTTGGTTCAATTCCACCCATGCGCCTCGCGCACCGCAATCATGACCCGCAGCACATCCTCCCAGGTCTTCGGATTCATCATGACGGCATTCGAAAACATACAACCGTCCCAGCAGATATGCTCGAAAGCCCGAGTAACATTGCCATTGTCGTCGCGCATCCACGCACCGGCATCCCGCACGATATCGAGTTTCCCGTGCGGATCGCCGGGAAGAGCGTGTCTGCCTGTCTTATCGTGCGAACCCGAGCCTTTGACCGTGCCGTCGTTCTGCGCCACGTGAAAATCGATAGTCCAGGGACGCAGCGCGCTCGCCATTTTGCGGTAAGCCTCGGCCAGGCGATCCGATTGTGACCATTCGAAATCGGCCGGGAGCAGGCGATCCTCAGGCGCGTTGTAACCCATCGTGAATAGCATCGTATGCGCCATATCCGCCTGGAAACCGAGTGTCGTGGGGCGATTCACCATCTCGAGCAATTCCAGGTTGTGCCGCCAGCTTTGCATGCCCGCCCAGCAGATCTCGCCCTCGGCGGCGAGTCTCTCGCCAAAACTTTCCGCAATCGTGCAGGCCTCGCGGAAAGTATCTGCGATCTTCTTAGTATTCGCTTGCGGATCCTTCGCCCATTCTGCCGGGCTCGCCGCCGAATCGATGCGAATCACGCCATATTTCCGAATTCTCAGATCACGCAGCTTGCGCCCGATCCGGCACGCCTTTTCCACTTGCAACAGAAAGCGCTTGCGTTCCGCTTCGCTTCCCATGGCGGAACCGCCTCCGGTTGGCTCCCAAACCGGAGCTACTAATGAACCCGCCCGCAGCCGTTTCCCGGAAAGATTATCGGCCAGCCGCTTCAGATCGTCGTCGGAGGAATCGATATCGGTGTGCGGCGAAGCGAGAAACAGATCGACCCCGTCGAACCGCGTGCCATCCACTTCGGCGACCGCGGTGAGATTGAGCATAGTTTCCAGATCAATCGGCGGCTCCGAACCCTGGCCCTTGCCGACCAGTCCCGGCCACATGGCGTTGTGCAGAGCGGGAAATTTGTGATTAACATCCATGATGATTTAAACGAATCAAGCTTATATCAGCGTGAGAGTTCAAGTCCAGCAAAAAGAAATCTTAGTGGTCCCACAAAAACTCTTGCAAGACACCCGCCGAACATGGTACAAGAGTTACAAGTTTTGAAACGATTAAACCTACTGCTTCTGGCAGCCGCGCTCCTCGGCTCTCAATTGATTTGGGCACAGACAGATACAGCGAGCATATCCGGCGTTATCACCGACTCATCCGGCGCGCCCGTGGCAGGCAGTACTGTTTCGCTCGCCAACAACGCCACCGGCCAGGAGCGAGCAACGACCACGAACTCTTCAGGCGTCTATTCCATACCCAGCATCCCACCCGGCTCGTATACGCTCGTTGTGAACAAGAGCGGATTTCAAACAAGTACCTTGCAAAACATTCAATTGCAGGTACAACAAACCCTCAAACATGACATCACTCTCCAGGTGGGAACACTCTCCCAGTCCGTCACGGTCACGGCGGAAGCGAGTCAGGGCTTGATACAGACCGAAAGCCATGAAGTGAGCCAAGGATTTCAGCCCCGGCAGTTGATCCAGCTTCCTACCAGCGGAAGGAGCGTCCTCTCCGTGGCGACACTCACTCCGGGCGCTACCCCTGCCACCAACACACAGGGGGGTGCAGGCGACTCCAGCTTCTTCGGGACCGTTGGCAATCAAGTGGCCGTAACCGGTCTGCCGAACACCAGTACTGTTTTTCTACAGGACGGCGTCGAAAATGTCAATCTGTTGACTCAGACGATGAATATTGTTCCTTCGATCGAGGCCGTCCAGCAAGTCATTACAACGACGAGCGGCGCTCCAGCAAGGTACGCAGCCCCCACGGTGGTCAATATCGTCACTAAAAGCGGCTCCAATTCATTTCACGGAACCGCTTATGATTTTCTTCAAAACAACGCTCTGAATGCTCGGTATTTCTTTACACCACCAAGCGCTGCCACCCCACCGATCCGCTACAACCAGTTCGGCGGAAACCTATCTGGCCCCATACTGAAAAATAAAATCTTCGGATTCTTCGACTACAGCGGCGTCAGATCTTCGAACAGCTCAACGGCTCGCGCAGTTGTCCCGACAGCAGCTGAGCAAGCGGGCGACTTCTCCGCCCTCGGACAGACGATCTACGATCCAGCTACTTTCGATCCGGCCACCGGATCGGTGCAGCCCTTCGCCGGGAACCAGATCCCCTCAGGGCGGATTAACTCCTTTGCGAAACAATGGCTGAAGCTCTATCCATCTCCGAATCTAGCCCCTACCGGTAACAGCAACGATAACTACACGACTGCGCTGACGAGTACCGCAACTTCCAACGAATACATGGGAAGAGTCGACTACAACATTTCGGAGACCGACCATCTCTACGGCTCCATTCTCCGTCTGAATGCGCCGAATGAGAGCGAGACGATCATTCCAGGCCTGTTCGGCGCCACTCATATCAATATTGGAACTAACGCATCCGTCGAAGAGACTCACGTATTCGGGCCGAACGTTGTCAATACCGCAAGGATCGGCTACAACCGCAGCGATTACTTTCTCTCCCAGCAGGGCACGGGAGCCGAAGATTATGCGCAAAAGTACGGGCTGGTGAACGTCGTCGCCCTTCCCTCTCAATACGCTCCGCCAACGATTAGCATCACCGGCATAAGCAGTCAAGGCAGCCCTTATACTCCTCAAGGCGCCGTCCAGAACCGTTTTCAATATGCGGACGAGGTGGATATGACGATAGGCAAAAACACCTTATACGTCGGTGGCGAAGTAATCCGTACTCAGTTTTACGGCAATTGGACCATCAACAATAATGCGCAATACGGGTTCAATGGCGCGTTCACTTCGTTTTACACAAGAGATCCGATAACAGGCGCGGCTTTACGCGATCCTTCACAGCAAGGGAACGGATTGGCGGATCTTTTGCTCGGGTTTCCCCAATCGGCGTCGCACTCAATCGGCGTCAGCCTGGGCCATTTTTTCGACTGGCATGCCGATGGATACATCCAGGATAATTACAAACTTAACCCACGGCTGACGCTAAATCTAGGCATGCGGTACGACTTCTTTACGCCTCCCAACGACAGACAACTCGCAACCACTTATGACTTCGCGACAGGCCAAAACGTACACGGCTCGTGGCAAACCAACTATCGGGACTTCGGACCGCGCTTTGGCTTCGCCTATAGCCTCACTCCGACGTTCGTCCTGCGAGGCGGCTACGGGATCTATTACACAGAAAATCCGTATAACAATGAGCAGTTCATGCTTACCTATCCGCCCAATTTTATTAACCAGGGCTATTCGTACACGATTGGCGAGCAAACGCCGATCCAGGATGTATTTGCTCCCGTTCCGGCTCCCGGTAATCGCGGATATACAAATAGCGCGGTTATGAAAGATACCTCTGTCCAGGAATGGAATTTTACGTTGCAGAAGGCTCTCTCCGGGAACACGACAGTTTCCCTCGGATATGTGGGTAATGTTGGCCGCCACGAGACGGGCCGCTTCGACGGGAACCAGCCGATCACCGCATCGCCCGGGAGTTCGCGCCGCGATGTACTTCCGTACCCGGTCTTAGGAGGGCCGATCACCCAGCAAGGTAATATCTTTGACAGTAACTACAACGCCCTGATGTTCACATTCACCCGGCATTTCAAGAACGGTCTGTCGTTTGTGGCGAACTACGCGTGGTCAAAGGCCCTCGGCTATATGTCCGGCGATAATCAGAATGCTCAGGACATCTACGACCTCGGCTACCAGTACTCCTACACGAACTACGATCAACCCCAGGTGTTCACTTTGAGTTGGGTATACGATCTACCTTGGGGGCCGGGTAAACAGTTCTTGAACGGCAACGCGTGGTGGAGTCGTGCGATTATTGGTGGCTGGCGGATGGCCGGGATCTGGTCGGTGGCAAGTTCCACTCCCGTGAGCGTCACCGCTAACAATAATGCCGATACCAGCTTTGTTGCGAGCTTCTATGCGGACAAGGTCTGCAATCCGTATGCAAACATCGGGCAGCAGAGCCTTAAGCATTGGTTCAATACGTCTTGTTTTGTGCAGCCTCCGAACGGGCAATACGGAGTTGGCGGCAACAACGGTCTTCGGGGTCCCCATAGGAATAACATTGATCTCTCACTATCGAAAGTTTGGGCGCCTTACGAGGCGAGCCAACTGCAGTTGCGTGCGGATTTTTTCAATGCGTTCAACCATACGCAGTTCGTTCTCGGTGGTATGAACGTAAACGATAAGAGCGGGTATGGAGTGATGGGCAGTGCGGAGGCAGCTCGCACCATCCAGCTTTCCCTGCGCTTTGGCTTCTGAAATACTCAATAGGATGAAAAGGAAAAGCCAAATCCTGGCAGCCTGCATATTCCTCTCGGCCTCGCTCGCCATGGCCGCGCAGGTCGTCACCCGGCCGCCCGAGATTCACTTTGCCATCCACACCCTCGACCTCGGCTCCAGCGAATCCGCGGCGATTTGCGATATCAACGGAGACGGCAAGCTCGACATTGTTTCCGGAGAGAACTGGTACGAAGCGCCCACCTGGAAGAAACATCATTTCCGCAATATTGATTACACCAACAACTACATCGACGATCTCAGCACCCTACCGCTCGACGTTGATGGAGACGGTCATGTGGATTTAGTGACCGTAGGCTGGTTTAGCAAGAAGATCGCCTGGTGGCGCAACCCGGGCAGCACAGGCGGGAAATGGATCGAACATACAGTTCAAACCGGATATCCCGTTGAATTCGCGGAGTTGGTGGACCTCGACAACGATGGCAAGAAGAACGAGATTTTACCGGAGTTCGGAGATCCTAAAGCGCCGCTGGCTTGGTATGAACGCGACGGACACGGCGGGATCGCCAAGCACATCGTTTATCCGAGAAGCCTGGGGCATGGAATCGGCGCGGGCGACGTGAATGGCGACGGCCGCAACGACATTCTGACGCCGAACGGCTGGCTCGAAGCGCCTAAAGACCCGCGCAAAGGAACGTGGAAACTGCATCCCGACTGGCATTTAGGCGCGGTCGGATTCATGTATGTAAGAGATGTCAATGGCGACGGCCGCCCCGACGTCATCACGTCCATGGCACATAGTTACGGCATCTTCTGGCTCGAACAGCGCGCAGACGGCACCTGGAAAAAGCACATGATCGACGATAGCTGGTCGCAGTCGCACGCCATGACTTTGGTAGACTTCCGAGGCAAAGGCAATATCGGCTTACTCACCGGTAAGCGTTATTTTGCACATAACGGGCACGATCCCGGTTCGCGAGAACCGCTGGGGGTGTATTGGTACGAGCGTTTGATCATGCCCGGAACGAAGCAGGTCCAATGGGTCAAGCACGTTCTTAGTTATGGCGGCCGCGTTGGCGGCGGCTTGCAGATCCCGGTGGCCGATATCGACGGCGATGGCGACCTCGATTTTGTTGTAGCCGGAAAGAGCGGTCTCTTTCTGTTTGAGAACAAGGCCAGGTGATCGAAGATGACTGATCGGTTATACGACGTTGTCGTGGTTGGTTCCGGAGCCGGCGGAGGAACGCTCTCCTCGCGGCTGGCTGAACTGGGCGCGGACGTCCTGGTGCTGGAAGGCGGGCCCAAAATCAATACCCGCACCGATTTCAACACTCACGGCCTTCCCTTTCAGTTCCCCTATCGTCATATCCCAATCATGAAACCCGGCAAGCCCGGTTTCGATGGAGAGCGTAGCCGCGGGCTGGGCGGCAAGACGCAATTGTGGAACGCAGTTGCGCTGCGTTTCAGCCAGCGTGATTTCAAGGGCCGCCAGCACGACGGAGCCGGCGAGGACTGGCCTTTCAACTACGCTGACATGGCTCCTTATTACGACCGCATCGAACGGCAAGCGGGCGTGTGCGGAAATTACGACCATTTGGAAGATCTGCCCGATGGCATTTTCATGCCGCCGCCGCCGTTCAAATGCACGGATCTCGCCATCAAGGCGGGAGCCAAGAAGCTCGGCGTCCAGGTCATTCATGTTCGAAAGGCAACTCTAACACGAAACCGACCGCATCGTCCGGCATGCCACTATTGCGGGAACTGTATGTCCGGTTGCGATGTGGCGGCCAAATTCAATTCCCTCGACGTGCAGATGGTCCCGGCCTTAAAGACCGGCAAGCTGACCCTGCAGCAGAACAGCATCGTCTATGAACTGGCTGTATCCGATGAAGCGAAGGTAAAGGAAGTCCACTATTTCAATCGGGAAACCAGAGCTGAAGGAGTTGCACGGGGAAAGATCGTGGTGGTCGCGTGCGCCTGCGCCCAGAGCATTGCGCTGCTTCTGATGTCTAAATCGTCCCGGTTTCCTACGGGCCTGGGAAATTCCAGCGGTCAGTTAGGCAAGCATTTTATTCCCCACATTACCGGAGGATTTGAAGGCTTTCTGATCGATTTTATTGGGCGTCGCGAGGTCAACGACGAAGGATTCCTCGATCATGCCTATATTCCTTCGTTCATGCACAACCGGAAACGAGACTATCCGCGAAGCTTCGGCATCCAATTCAACTATCAGAATCACCGTACGGCGGGCTGGGCTCGCGGCCTAAAAGGGATGGGCAAGTCGTATAAGGACGCGGTTAAGGCGCGATATCCCGCTTACCTTACGTTTACCGGATATCACGAAATGCTGCCGAACCCGGATAGCTACATCGACCTCGATCCGGATCACAATGACGAATACGGATTGCCGCGTGCCCGCCGCCATTGGAAGCTTCATGACGACGATTGGAAACTGCACAATGACATGAAGAAGTGGTGTCAGGCCATTCTGGACGCCAGCAAAACCGAAATGTATTCCAACGCCGCTACTCCGATGACGAACCACGAAATCGGAGGGTGCCGTATGGGAACGGACCCGCGCACCTCGGTCGTGAACGAGTTCTGCAGATCGCATGACGTTTCCAACTTATATGTCGCCGATGCGAGCGTCTTCCCCAGCTCTTCTGAAAAAAATCCCACGCTGACCATCATGGCTCTCGCACTGCGGACCGCGGATCACATCGCCGAACGTTTTAAGAAAGGGCAAGTCTAATGGCAAGTTATTCGTCCGACCGGCGGTCGCTGCTGAAGATTATCGGCGCCGTTGGGGCCACGTGCGCGTATCCGTTCTCGAGCGACGAATTATTCGGGCAGACTTCGCCCGCGCCTCCCACAGACCGGGCGATTCGCTTTTTTAACCAGGACGATTTCGCCGCCATTTCCCGCATCGCGGAATTGATTATTCCGAAGACGGACACGGGCGGTGCGATCGAGGCGGGTGTGCCGGAATACATCGACCTGGTGATTTCGCGGAATACGGATCAGCAGTTGGTGATGGCCGATGGCCTGCGGTGGTTGGACGCGGAAGCCAAAAAGAAGGCTGGAAAGAAGTTCGTGGAGCTGAGCGAGCGCCGCCAGCTTGCGATTCTCGAACCGCTTTGCGAAGCGGCCGATGCGAAGGACACGCGCGCACGAAATGTGCAGTTTTTCGCGCTGATGAAAAGCCTAACCGCCGACGGATATTACACCTCACAAGTAGGTCTTTTGAAGGAGCTTGGCTACAGCGGCAACCAGGCGCTCGCCAGCTTTCCCGACTGCGTCCACGAGCACTAAGCTCGAGGCAGTGCCTGTCCCGCTTTATCCAGCCATGAAACAGAATCCCCACCGTTAGGGAGGGGAGCGACTGATGCCTCGCATCCCTACGAAAACATAAAAAAAGCCTTTTCAGAAACCGGCAAAGGTGATATAAGAATTTAAGACGGTTTGAAACGATTAAACCCGCGTTGCCGGGTTTGACGTCGGGCTCTCGGCCGGAGAGTCTCTATTGGGGGACGATGTATGAAACGCTTTCAGATTGCTGCTCTTGTTGTGTGTTTCTGGCTGGCATTGCTGCCAGCAGCCTATTCGCAAGCGGTCTCGAGTTCCATAAGTGGGACCGTTAAAGATCCGGCGGGCGCGGTTGTTGTGGGCGCTCCTGTCCAACTGATCAACAACATCTCCAAAGAGGCTCGCCACGCCTCAACCAACAAAAACGGGAGCTTTAAGTTTTTAAGCGTTCTGCAGGGAACCTACACGCTTCGCATTGTCCAACCAGGCTTCCAAACCTACGTACAGAATGATGTCGTT
>DASVGP010000060.1:0-10139 GCA_036379475.1 Bryobacteraceae bacterium
GGTTGACGCTGTCTCGCGTCACGCCCACCAGCTCCTCAGGGTGGCTGACGGGGAGGGACTTGAGCACCAGGGCGTCGATCAGGGTGAAGATCGCCGTGTTCGCGCCGATGCCGAGAGCGAGCGATAACACGGCGATGGTGGTAAATCCGGGGCTTCGGCGCAGTGTGCGTCCGCCATAGCGCAGGTCCTGTATGAGTTGTTCGAGAAGCCTCCAGCGCCAGGCGGCTCGGGTCGATTCTTTGACGAGCGTAGCGTTGCCGAGCGCGCGCCGGGCGGCGTAGCCGGCTTCTTCGGGAGAGAGGCCGTTTGCCTGCTGCTCTTCGGCTTCTAAGTCAAGATGCGAGCGAATTTCCTGGTCGAGATCGTTGTCGCGGGATTTATTGCGTTTCCAAAACATGGGATGTCCTTTATGCCCCTCGCTGGCGCTCGGGATTCTGAAAAACTGCCATCTGAGAAGACATCCTACCCTATTTGAAACGAAGAGGGAACGGCCGGGATGGCGGCGCCCGTGCTGCATATACTCAAGAGCATGCTCGGCGGCATCGAAGCGGGTGGTATTAAATTTGTCTGCGGTGTAGGAAGTGGGCCGGAGGATCTTCGGACAGTGCAGTTTCCCGTTTGGGCCGGTCGATCTCGACGAGCGCTCGCCCGGTTTGGTAGCATCACTTCGACGCCGAAGCCGGCTAGCAGAACTTCAACATTGCGGGCGCGGTGCAATCGGCGCTGGGGGTCCCGGTAACCGACAGATCCAGCGCCCCCGTCAGTTCCCAAATCAGCCGTGCCGGATCGTCCGGCGGAGCGTGCGCCACATTCATTGAGGCGGCGGCGCGTTCTGGGCGGTTTTCGGAGGAACGCCGATCTTCTGCCCAATCACTTCGCCGGATACCACGATTTCCACGCGGCGGTTCTGCGCCCGGCCCTTGGCGGTGCTATTGGACGCGGCGGGAAACTGCTCCCCGTAGCCGACGGCGGTAATGGTTTGCGGGTTCACGCCCTCTTGAAGCAGAAAATCATGCACAGTGTCGGCGCGCCGGTTGGAAAGCTTTTCGTTAAACGCCGCGCTTCCGGTGTTATCGGTATATCCCTCGACCACCAGATTCAGGCCGGGATGCGAGATGATGATTCCCGAAATTTTCGCCAGCGATAGCTTCGCATCCTGCCTGAGTTGGTAGCTGCCGGTGGCAAATTGCAGATCGTTCATGTCGATGACGAGGCCGCGAGGTGTTTGCGTGGTCGGCAGCACCGAATTGAACTGTTGCAACAGTTGTTGCCGAAGCTGATCCCGCTGTGCGACCGCCTGCTGGCGAAGCTGATTCGCTTGGGCGGCCGCTTCTTGGGCCTTCTGGGTTTCGATGGCGGCTTGCTTGCGCGCCTGCTCGGCTTCCGCCTTGGCCTGTTCGGCGGCTGCGCGCGCCCGCGCGTCTGCCTGCGATTGCTGTTCCGCCGCCGCTTGGGCCTCGGCCGCTTCCTGTGCCCGTTTCTGCGCTTCCTGCGCCTGCTGCTGCGCTCGCGTGGCTTGCTCTTGCGCCTCTACCGCTCGCTGGTGCGCCTCCCGCTTGGCGATGTCGCGCTGTTTGTCCAAGGAAACCTGGCGCGCATCTTCGGCTTTCTGCACGGCCTCTCGCGCGGTCATGATGGTCGGATTCCACTCTTTTCGCGATTGGTAGGAGCGCGCCTTCTCCAGCAGGTTTTGAGCATCCTGATAAATATCCGGCGCGTATTGATCCGCCTTGGCATAGTCGGCGATCTGCACCGCGTTGATCGCCTCGTACAACTCGAGCGGGCTTTTCTTGTTCGAGTTCAGCGAGACGGGCTTGATCTCCGACTGAGGCACATGATACGTATATTCGCCGCGCGGGAGCAGGTCGTATTTCGCGTTTACCGTCTCCCATTTGCCTTCCGTGGTGTTCCGAATCACGTTTTCCATCACCACTACGTCGCTTGGCATGCGCACAGCGAAATAAGGCTCGGCGGTAATGATCAGCCCGAAGGCCTGAAGATTGGTCGTCAGAGTTGCGCTGTAATGCCCGTTACTGTCGATCAGAACCTCGCCGAGGTTCTGCGCGTGGCCATCGGGTGTAATCGCCCAAAGTACATAGGTCAGGTACAAACGCCCGTAGGTCCTTGCGGCGGGAAGATGATTCACATCTATTTTGATGGTGGCGTGGCCGGCCTGCGCCTGCACCTGGGCGCTGCCCTTCGCTTTGGGCGCCAGAGTGGTGCCGCGGAAATCGATCCTGGTCCAGCCGCCGCGGGTGCGATAACTCACCGCCTGAACCGTGTGAGACACCACCTGAACCCGATAGATGGGTGTCGAGGACGATGTTTGCGAATTTGGCGGCGGAGTACTGGCTTGAGCCAGCAGAATTCCCGGAATGCCGAAAAACGTGAGCGCGGCAATAAACCTCATAATAGAAGTTTATTGCAAAATCGATGCCAAACGCTTCAATCTCGTCATTTCTATCACTTGGGATGACTATTCACCTCGATGCATGTAGTTTTTTCGGGTCTGAAGCTGTGAATTCGCCCGCCCGCTAAGATCGTATTGTGACTCCCCCACAGCCGAGCGCGGTGGAGGCCCCTGCCCGCAGGTTTCGCTCTCCGCTGCTGCCGATCTTTCTGATCGTGCTGGTCGATGTCCTCGGCTTCACGATCATCCTTCCTTTGTTGCCGTTCTACTCCGAACATTTGGGCGCTTCGCCGGCGATTGTCGGGGCGATTATTTCCATCTATGCCGTTTGCCAGTTGCTGGCAGGACCCATATTGGGACAGATGTCGGACCGGCGCGGCCGCCGCCCGATCCTGCTTCTGAGCCAGGCCGGCACACTGGCCGGATTTTTTCTGCTGGCCTTCTCCACGCAAATCTGGATGATCTTTCTTTCGCGCGCCATCGACGGCTTGACGGCCGGCAACCTGAGCATCGCCCAAGCCTACATCAGCGACGTGACCAAGCCGGAGAACCGGGCCAAATCGTTCGCCTTGATCGGCGTCGCGTTTGGCTTCGGATTTCTGGTCGGCCCGGGGATCTCCGGCTATCTGGCGCAATTCGGATTTGCCGCGCCCATTTTCGCCGCCTGCGCGCTTTCGTTTCTGAGTATTCTTTGCACGTATTTTCTGCTCCCGCGGCGGGAACTCGCCCATCCGCAAAACGAAGCTGCACTCGGGAACACCGGCCCCGGCGGCCGCCGGCTCTCGCTGCTTTCCTGGGGCGAGTACCTGCGCTTCTTCGGCAATCCTGCCTTGAGGCCGCTGCTGATCCAATGGGCCTGCTTCGCGTTTTCGTTTTCGACCTTCATCGCTGGTTTCGCCCTCTTCGCCGAGCGACGCTATCTGTGGAACGGCCATCCGGTCGGCGTCCGTGAAATCGGCTACCTCTTCGCGTTTACAGGCTTTCTCGGCATGATTATGCAAGGCGGGCTCGTCGGACGCATGGTGAAATACATGGGCGAGCGAAAAGTGATCTGGATCGGCTTCGCCGTTTCGGCGATCTCCTACGCCGCCATTGGATACACGCAAACGATTGGGCAACTGCTCTGGGTGCTAGCTTTTTCCTCCATCGGGGCTGCGGGACTCCGGCCGGCACTTACCAGCAGCATTACGCAAAAAGCGGATCGCCGCGAGCAGGGCGTCATTCTGGGCCTGACGCAATCCATCACATCGCTTTGCCAAATCGTGGCCCCAATCATTGCCGGTCTTTTGATCAATTATCACTATTTGTCCACCTGGGCGGTCTGGGGCGGGGTAATCGCCGGCTTGGCTCTCTTTTTTGCACCGCGCAAAACTGCGGGACCGGCCGCGGCGTAGGCAAACCCAAGTCGTTACTTACCGTGCTTCTCAAAGCTCTTACAATGGGAACACTGATATGCGGCCACCCGGATTTCGCATCTCCGAATGGCTGCTCCTCGCCTTTTTCGGCTACGCCGCGCTGCTCATTCCCTGGTTCCCGGATCGCCCGCGCCTGCGCCGCTACCCGATCGTTCTATTCGCCTTTGTCTGTTCGCTGATTGCTGCCGTAGCCTGCGGTGAAAAATCCCGCTTTGCCCGCAGACTCTCCTACTTCCGCGATTGGCTGCCACTCGGGCTGACACTGCTTGCGTTTTCCGAGATGAAGCTTTTCGTGCCGCGGCAGTTTACCGGCCGCCGGGAGGCGAGCTGGATTCGTTGGGACGACCGGTTCCTCGTCGGCTGGCGTGCACGCTCCTGTATCGAGTCGATGGGCAAAACGATCCCGTTCTATCTGGAATTTTGCTATTTACTCGTGTACGGGGTGGCCGCTTATTGCGTAGCTATTCTATATGTGACCGGGAAACGAAGCCTGGTGGATCGTTTCCTTACGATTTACCTGACGGGCACGCTTCCGGCCTACGCACTGTTTCCCTACTTCCCTTCGCAGCCGCCGAGGACCCTGTTTCCGGCTGTTGCCGCTCCGTCCATGACCAGTTGGGTGTGCAAACTCAATTGGAAAATTTTGGATTCGACCCCAGTGCAGTCCGGAGTCTTTCCGAGCGCCCACGTCTCTTCCGCATTTTCTGCCGCCTGGGCAATGCTCTTGCTCTTCCCTCGCCGGAAGCTCATCGGCGGAGGACTAGTTGTCTACGCGTCGAGCGTGTCGCTGGCCACGATTTACGGCCGCTATCATTACATCGCGGACGTGGTGGCCGGGTTTGGGATCAGTCTCGTAGCGGGCGCAATCTGCCTGCTATTTAGAAAGCGGCGCAGAGGCCGTGTCATCTCCCTCGAAATTTCAAAACCTCGAAACCGAGCCGGAAGCGTAAGCGCCCCCAGATTGGGCTAACCGCCCCGATACCCCGCTTACGTTTTCGGCTCAGCTTCACCTTAAATGAACAGCATCGCCACTAGGAAAGATTGACCAGCCGCTCGGATTCCGAGGCGGCCAGCACCGCCGCCGCATCCGCTTCGCTGAATTCCAGCGTTTTCGCCGAATGGTTCATGGAGCAGAACTTCGGCCCGCACATGGAACAGAACGCCGCGTCCTTGAAACCCTCTTCGGGTAAGGTCTCGTCGTGAAACGCTTGCGCGGTTTCCGGATCGAGCGACAACTCGAACTGGCGCTTCCAATCGAAACTGAAACGCGCGCGGGAAAGTTCGTCGTCGCGCTGCCGGGCGCCTTTACGATGCCGCGCCACATCCGCGGCATGCGCCGCAATCTTGTAAGCGATGATTCCTTGCTTCACATCTTCACGGTTGGGCAGCCCTAAGTGCTCTTTGGGCGTCACATAGCAAAGCATGGCGGCTCCGTGCCAGCCGATCATGGCGGCGCCGATGGCGGAGGTAATGTGATCGTAGCCAGGCGCTACATCGGTAACCAGCGGCCCCAAGGTATAGAACGGAGCCTCGTAGCACATTTCGCGCTCCTTCTCCACTTGCATGGCGATCTGATCCAGCGGAATGTGCCCCGGGCCTTCGATCATCACTTGCACGTCATAATCCCAAGCCTTCTTAGTCAACTCGCCAAGCGTCTTCAATTCCGCGAACTGCGCCGCATCGCTGGCGTCGGCCAGACAGCCGGGCCTTAGCCCGTCGCCAAGCGAAAAGCTGACGTCGTGCTTCTGAAAAATTTTGCAGATGTCCTCGAAATGCTCGTAGAGGAAATTCTGTTTGTGTTTCTTGACCATCCATTCGGCGAGAATCGCGCCGCCGCGGCTTACAATGCCGGTGATCCGTTTGGTGGTCAGCGGAACGTATTGCACCAGCACGCCCGCATGAATGGTCATGTAATCGACGCCTTGCTCGGCTTGCTCTTCGATGACCTCGAGCATCACGCCGATATTCAAATCCTCCACGCGCCGCACGCGGCCGAGCGCTTCGTAAATAGGAACCGTACCGATGGGCACCGGCGAGGCGTCGATAATTGCCTGCCGGATACGCGGAATGTCGCCCCCGGTCGAAAGATCCATAACCGTATCGGCGCCGTAGCGCACGGCGTAATCGAGCTTTTCAAGCTCCTCGGAAATGTTCGAGGTAGTAGCCGAATTGCCGATGTTGGCGTTGATCTTGCATTGGGAAGCGACTCCAATGCACATCGGCTCCAATCGCTCGTGATGAATGTTGGCGGGAATAATCATGCGCCCGCGTGCAACTTCCTCGCGGATCAGGTCCGCCGGTAGATTTTCGCGCTCGGCGACGCACTGCATTTCCCCGGTAACCAGGCCCTTGCGGGCGTAGTGGATCTGGGTGCGAATCGGATCGTTTACGCGCGACGCTATCCATTCATTGCGATTCATGATCCGATTATAGGTCGGATCATGAATTGCCCCGCGGAGATTCGCGCTTCACTTGGCCCAGGCCAGGCCGTCGTCGAATTTGCCCACGTCGATCGTCTTCGCGACCTTCCAGTCCGCCAAATCGATTGCGGCAACCTGTTTGGCGCCGGCGCAGGACACATACGCGACTTTTCCGTCCGGACGAATCAGAATCTCCTGCGGACTTTTGGGAACCGGAACGCTGCGTGCCACTTTCATGCTGTGGAGATCGACCACGGCCACCTCATTCTTGTGGGGAATGGCAACCAGAAGATAGCGGCCGTCGTGCGTGGGAGCGGCGCCGTAACCTGTGCCTGCGAGCGGAACCCAGGTCTTGACGCGATGCGCCTCGGTATCAATCACCGCCAGCCGCGGCGTTTCCTGATCGGAAGTAAACGCGAGTTTGCCATCGTTCGAGACCGCAATCCGCTGCACTACTTTAGCCACCGGAACCACCGCGATCAGTTTTCGGTGTACTAAGTCGAGCTCGGAAACCGAGCCCGCGCCCACGTTCGCGGTGTAGCCGCGGCGGCCGTCGTGCGAGATCGCCAGCATATGCGATTCCTTCGCCCCGGTCGGAATAGAGCCGACGATTTTCCTGGTCTCTGGATTGACAATCGTTACGATGTCATCGATTTCGGTGGTGACATAAAGCAGCCCATCCCGGGGATTCAGTTTCGGGCAATGCGGCCGTACGCCATGACTGAATTCGATGCGATCGACGATCTTGCGCGTGGGCAGATCGACAACCAGGATCTGATGCCCGTCGATTCCCGGCCGGCCCACCCCGGTGCTTCCATAGATGGGCAGAAACGCGGTCCGGCCGTTCGCCGAGGCAACGACTTCATGAGCGTGAACGCCGTGTACCTCCTCTGAAACCACGGCGACCTGCTCGCCCGATTCCGGATTGACGATACTCATGGTGGCGTCGCCCTGATTGACGACCAGCAGCGACGGAGTGGCCGCGCTCATCGAGAGCGCTCCCAGGAAAAGGCAGGGAAGAGCAAGATAAATCGGCAACGGCTTGGGCATGCGCCCAGCAGTATATCGTAAATCGCCCCCATCACAGAACCCCGACCGTCAGGGAGGGGACTGACGACGCACCAATTCGCCTTGGCGCAACGCAAAAAACCGCAAGTTCTGAAAACTCAGTCACAAATGTGGTCCAAAAATCTCACAATTTTTTTCTACTTGAGTTTCAAACGCTTACAGACAAATATACCCGATGGCCGCAGGCTTCGGACGCCGGTTTCCCCGCTTCCTCGTGCTAGGTTCGAGTCGCTCGCGAGAACGTTCGCGAGCAGGAGGCTAAACCAAATGGGCGAATTGATCGTGATGCCGTTGCGCAACACCGAAGCGAATCAAGGTAGCGGCACTGATTTTTCGGTTTGGAAGCGAGCGCCGAGAGAGCGCACACCGGACTATTTCCCAACCTACGCCACGGTTTCGAAAGCGATGCAGACGGCGCTGCGCGGCTGGACACGCGAATGGTTCGCGGAGAACCAGGAAATCCTAATGCGGCCGCACACCGCCTACGCCATCCTGGTCTATCAATGCACCCACCCGTTTTCGGGCAAGCCGACCAATATCTTCACTTACGATATTCAACAGACGAACATGTTGGACCGCGCGTTTCGCTCCGCGGCCAGCCGCCTGTCGCGCGAGTTGAAGACGCTGGACATTAAGAGTCTCCCCTGGCTGACGCGCCAGCACTACTTTGCTTATCGCAGCAAGGAAGTGGTGAAGTATGTGACGAGAAACCGTCGCGCAATTTACAAGATGCTGAACACCGAGACCGTGCTCATGGACAGCCTGCTCAAATTCGCGCTCATCGACCTCCCGAAGATGAGCGTCGACGAGGCACTGGTCCTGCTCCGCCGCGCCTTCAACACGCAGTTGCGCCGCTTCTCGGATCAATTCGATTTCAGCGAGCGGAGCGAAGAACTGCTGCGAATCGCAACCGATGCTCTGATCTCCAGACTGCCGAGCGACAATGTCGTATCCATGCCGCTGGCCGCATAGCTAACAGCTAACAGCTAACAGCTAACAGCTGCTCTCATAACTTCACAGTTACTGTCTTGATCTCCGAATACTGCTGTAAGCCGTATTCGCCGAGCTCGCGGCCGATGCCGGATTGTTTAAAACCGCCGAAGGGCGCCGCGGCGCTGAACACGTCGAAGCAGTTGACCCAGACCGTGCCGGCTCGCACGCCGTTGGCGACCTGGTGCGCTTTGCCGATATCCCGAGTCCAGACCGCCGCCGCCAGGCCGTAGATGGATTTGTTCGCGCGATCCACCAGATCGTCCATGTCTTTGAACTTCATGATGCTCATCACCGGGCCGAAAATCTCTTCCTGCGCGATCTTCATGTCGTCCTTGACGTCGGCGAAAACCGTGGGTGCGACAAAGTAGCCGCGCTCTCCCACACGCTCCCCGCCGCACATTAGTTTGGCGCCTTCGCGCTTGCCGCTATCGAGATAGCCCATGACTTTGTTGAATTGGTCGCTATCCACTTGCGGCCCTTGCTCGGTCTTGGGATCGAGCGGATCGCCGACGGTGCGGCGTTTGGCGCGCTCGGCGCTGCGCTGCACAAATTCGTCGTAGATTTTCTCCTCGACAAAGGTGCGCGAGCCCGCGCAGCAGCACTGTCCTTGATTAAAGAACAGCGCGAAATGCGAGCCTTCCACTGCTGCATCCATATCCGCGTCGGCGAAGACGACGTTCGGGCTTTTGCCGCCCAATTCGAGCGTTACGCGCTTCAGGTTGGTCTCGGCCGCCGCTTTCATGATCAGATGCCCGACCTCGGTTGAGCCGGTAAAAGCGACTTTATCGACGTCCATGTGGTTCGCGATCGCCGCGCCGGCGGTCGGGCCATATCCCGCCAGAATGTTCACCACGCCTTCCGGGAACCCCGCTTCGAGAAGCAGCTCGCCGATGCGCAGCGCCGTGAGCGGCGTCTGCTCGGCCACTTTCAGAACCACGGTGTTGCCGCAGGCGAGCGCCGGTCCGAGCTTCCAGGCCTGCATCAGCAGCGGAAAATTCCAGGGAATGATCTGGCCCACGACGCCCACCGGCTCGTGGCGCGTGTAGCAGAAATAATCGCCGCTGATGGGAATGGTCTTGCCCTGAATCTTGTCCGCCCAGCCCGCGTAATAGCGGTAGCAGGCGATCACCAGCGGAAGATCGGCCGTAAGCGCGACCTGGCGCGGCTTTCCGTTGTCGAGCGATTCGAGTGTGGCCAGTTCTTCGATATTCTTTTCGATCAGATCCGCGAGGCGGTTCAGCAGTTTGCCGCGTTCGGAGGCCGCCATCCGCCGCCATGGTGCTTTGGAATGAAACGCCTTGCGGGCAGCATTTACGGCGAGATCCACGTCCGCCGCGTCGGCCTCGGCCACTTTGGCCAAAACCTCTCCCGTCGCCGGATTGATGGTTTCGAAAGTTTTTCCGGAGACACTATCGAGCCATTTATTGTTGATGAGGATTCTCGTCTGCTTAATGGGAATTCGAGATGCAATCTCGGTTGCGGTACTTACGGTTGCCATTGAGGTCTCCTTTCGCAGCTATCATATGCCAATCGCTTCGAGTCACACTTTTTCAAATTTCTTTTGCCTCTAGATCCAACGCCTTACACCCTCCGCGCCCTCCCATCGCACACGCCCGCCCCACACACTCAACGCCGTAGAGCAGGCGCTTTCGCCTGCCACCGTACACCTTCTGGACACAACCATGCCCACTCCCAAGCAAATCGCGGCCAATCGCCGCAACGCACAAAAGTCAACTGGCCCCCAGTCCGCCGAGACCAAGGCCAAAGTCGCCCAGAACGGCGTCAAGCACGGCCTCTGCTCCAAATTCCGCGTCCTTGAAGAAGTCGAGAAGC
>DASVGP010000061.1:0-4318 GCA_036379475.1 Bryobacteraceae bacterium
GGTGCCGCCGCCTCGCAAAGGGTTTCGAGGCGACCATCGCCAGCGCCACCGCATGGCTCCTTCTCGCTCACATCCGCATCCTCACACGAAAAATCGCCCGGCAATGGTAGCTCAACTGTCTTTCAGAGTCGGGTTCTCAGACCAAAGAAGCTACGGGTTCAACGGAATGTTTCGTGACGGCCGATGGCTGGACCTTCATGCGAGCGTCCGGACTACCTCGGGCACCATATCTCGTTGCTGTTGCCTCGACTGACGCCGAGGCGCTACCTGTGACTAGTGTGCTCCATGGCTTGCCAACAGATGATACCATGGCGGTCCACCAGACACTCGCCGAAGACATGGTGCAGCGTGGAGCCGCCCTTCAGGCCGAGAACGACGATCTGCGGCAACAGCTCCTTACGGCAAATCTTAAGGCGGCTGAAACGCAACGCCGCTTCTTTGAGATGGATCATGAGCGTGGCTACCTCCGCGCGATGCTTACTAATGCTCGCCGCCTCGCCGATACTGCGCGGGCCGAGCATGTCGCCACGAAAATTATCCTCGATGAGAAGATCAGTCATATCGAAGCCATTCGTCTGTCGACGAGTTGGCGACTGACGGGCCCGATGCGGGTCTTAGTGCGCTTTGTGCGCCGAAAATTTCGCTGAGCTGCGTCGATCGATATGGCCCCCATAGCTCTGCCGATGCAGCCATACCATCAATCGGCAACGGTGATAGCATGAGCACCAAAGTCGACGTCGAGCACCGCCCATCACTCAAATGGTATGATGCCGAGACCCCGGATGTCTCAATCATCATCCTGAACTATAACAAACCTGATCTCACACAGATCTGTCTTGAGCATCTCTGGTCGCACACGAGCGGATTTCGCTACGAGATCATCGTCGTGGACAACGGCTCATTGCCGGAGAACTTTGCCCCACTGCGTGATGTACCCGGGCCGATGCGTCTTCTGCGACTTGAGTTGAATCGTTTCTTCGGTGAAGGAAACAATATCGGTGCCGAGGAGGCCCGAGGCTTGTATATCCTCTTTCTGAACAACGATGCATTCGTCACACCGGGTTGGCTTGAGCCACTTGTCCAGTGGCTGGAGGATGAACCTCTGCTGGGCGGTGTCGGTCCGCGATTTCTTTATCCGGATGGCCGCACGCAGGAGGCAGGAGCTTTCATCAGCACTGATGGTATTTCGGTCCAGATTGGTAAGATCGATGCCTACGCGACCGACGATATCGCGAGGAACCATATCGTCGATTACTGCTCCGCCGCCTGCTTCCTGATACGCCGTAGTTTATTTCTGGAGATTGGGGGGTTCGATTACGCATACGAGCCTGCGTACTACGAGGATGTGGATCTCTGCTTTAAAATCGCAGCGCGTGGATTATTCATCGGATATTGCAGCCAATCCCAAATCGTCCATATCGAGAACGCAACCTCAGCGACGCATCGCGAAGCGATGGGCCTTCACAATATCATTGAGGTCAATAAGTGTCAGTTCCTTGGAAAATGGCAGAATCATCTGAGGACCCGCGAAAACGCTGTGGTTGGCCACACCACGCTACTGCTTCCGTCACCGGCACTACCACACGGTAAACCACGTGCGGTATTCTACACTCCTTTCGATATCACGCCAGGTGGGGGTGAGCGCTATCTTCTTACTGCGGCGACAGCTCTGCTACAAGATTTCAATGTCCATCTGATGACGGAGGAGATCTACAGCCACACCCGGCTGCGCTCCATCGGCCGTGATCTGGACATAGACCTCACAGGACTCCAGCTTTCGCGACGTCGGGAACTCGGTGACCTCGGGCCGATCGCCTTTGCAGTCACCATGAGTAACGAGGCGCTCCCTCCTTTCCCCGCGTTCGCGCCGAGAAGCCTATACGTTTGCCAGTTTCCGTTTCCACAGTATTGGTCTGAGAACATTCGGAGGATGGGGAATCTCGACAGCTTCGCGGGCACGATCGTGTACTCCGAGTTCGTGCGTGAGAATCTGATACGCACGCGTGCTCCCTTCGGCGTTTCTAGTCATCCGGTGGAAGTAATAACACCTCCGGTTCCCCTGGCGCTTTCCGGCACGTTGCCGGCACCGCTTGTGCCACCATATCGTTTTGTTCTAATCGGGCGCTTCTTCGCCGGCGGTCACAACAAACGGCACGACATTGCGATCGAACTCGTTCGGCGCCTCGTGGCGGCCGGCATTCCCGTTGAACTAGACCTTATCGGCAGCCTCCCACCTCAGGCAGTTCATCGGGATCATTACGCGCGTCTTTGCGCTCTCGCAAAGGATTTGCCCGTGAAATTTTACCCGAATGCCACGCCGGAGGTGCTCAAGACGATTTTGGCCCGTAGCCACTTTTATGTCCACGCCGCAGGATACGAGGTCGACGAAACGACGTCCCCCCATGAATGCGAGCATTTCGGAATCAGCGTTCTTGAAGCAATGAGTTATGGGCTGGTGGCAATCGTGGTCGCGAATGGCGGCCCGGCCGGGTTCGTACGTGATGGCCGAACTGGCTACACGTATCGGAGCATCACCGATCTTGTAGAACGGGTCACCGCTGCATTGGCAAATCCTGCAGAATTGGAACCTGTACGCGCTAACGCCATAGAGACGGCCAGGGCTTGCGCGGAGCACCATTTCGTCGAGTACTGGCGAGCCCGCGCTGCTGCGCTGCTGGCGCGGGCTCATCCCAGATGAGGAGTTGAATGAGAATGATGAATCAAGCCTTCCTCGACGAAGTGATGCGCTTCAAGGCCGATCTTGAACGTGCCTCTGGTTGGGAAGGGCTTCGAGCACTGTGGCAGCGCACCATTGCGCCATATCGGGTCGCTACCAAAAATCCACTGTCGCCCGAATACAAGCTGGAAATCCTAGCAGGCTGCTGAAAAAAGCTCGACTGCGAGGGTTTTGCATGATTCACTCTGTGCATTGAACGGAGGGTGAGATGCGCGGGACGGAGGATAGATTGTCTGGACTGTTTTCATATATCCGGCTTGAAGACCGGATTGCCCACGATCACCCGCTTCGTGCTATCCGCGGGCTGGTGGAGGAAGTGCTCGGGCATCTTTCGGACCGCTTTTCGGAGCTTTACGCGGACACGGGCCGTCCCTCGATTCCGCCCGAGCAACTGCTCAAGGCGACGCTGCTGCAGGCGTTCTTTTCGATCCGTTCGGAACGCCAGTTGATGGAGCAGATGGACTACAACCTGTTGTTCCGCTGGTTTGTCGGGCTCGACATGGATGCCGGGATCTGGGACGCATCGACGTTTTCAAAGAACCGTGACCGCCTGCTTGAAGCCGATGTCGCGCATGAGTTCCTGTCTACACTGATGGGCCTCGGGCGAGTAAAGCGGCTGTTGTCGTCGGATCATTTCTCGGTCGATGGCACGATGATCGATGCCTGGGCTTCGATGAAAAGCTTTCGACCCAGGGACGGTTCGGGCGACCCGCCGGGGTCGGGGCGTAACGGCGAGCGCAGCTTTCGCCGGGAAAAGCGCGGCAACGAGACCCATGTCTCGACCACCGATCCCGATGCGCGCCTGTTCCGCAAGGCTGACGGACAGGCGAGCCGGCTGTGCTATCTCGGCCATGCACTGATGGAAAACCGGCACGCGTTGATCGTCGACGCCACGCTGACCCATGCTACCGGGACTGCCGAACGCGATGCCGCGCTGACCATGATCGAGCGCACCCGCAAACCCGGCCGTCGCGTGACTTTGGCCGGCGACAAGTTGTTCGATGTCGCAAGTTTCGTCACCGCGTTGCGCGAACGCAAGATCACCCCGCACCTCGCCATCAACGGTACCGTCAGCAAACTGGGCAAGGTCCGCAAGACACTGATCGACGGGCGCACCACCCGTCACGAAGGCTATGCCGCCAGCCTGCGGGCGCGAAAACGCATCGAGGAAGCCTTTGGTTAGGCCAAATCCACCGGCGGCATGGCCAAATTCAAGGTCAGGGGCCTCGCCAGAGCACGGGCCGCCTTCACCTTCCGAATGATCGCCTACAACCTCGTCCGATTGCCCAAAATCATCAAGGTTGCCGCATAACCAGGCCGACAACACGCCAACGGCCGCCAAACGGCGCCGCATTCGGTTTCGGAAGCCCCGCAATCCAGACCCGCCGACACCGCACGGCAGTCAATCGAATTCTCAAAACCAGTTTTTCAGCAGCCTGCTAGAGCGTTTTCCGTACGTTTTGAATCGAGGGGGCTTCCCTTGGGCGACGGGATATGATTCAGCTTTTCTGCTGGTGGCAGGAGGCTGGCATGGATGACACGAACGCTTTCACGGGATCTTCGGGATCGAGTTGTTGCTGC
>DASVGP010000062.1:0-12367 GCA_036379475.1 Bryobacteraceae bacterium
CTGCCGTCATTGTCATAATCGAATAAAGCCACTCCAGAGCCCATGGTTTCGGGCAGATACTTGAGCGGCGTATGGGAGGCGTGATGCAGAAAGTGGATGCCCGCCGCCGTCGTAATGTCTGTAAAGCGGCCCGGGATGTGATCGCCGGGCGTCGTCGCAGGCAGAGCACGCATTCCCCACCCGGCCAGACCGGCGCCGGCGGCCAGCCGGCAGAAGCCGCGTCTACTGTAAGAGTCGGGCATTGGTGAGCGGCTTGTTTTGAAGCTGTTTCGCAATCTGAAATTCCTTCTTAGCTTGGGCCGGTTCCCCACTTTTCGACAGCGCCAGAACCGGCCGCGGATCACTTCGCCGCGCTCCGAAAGTCCGGAGATCCGCACTGCGACATCGTTTTAAGCTTCTCAAAGAGCGAACATTGCGGTCCACGTCTTTGGCCGGAGCGCTACCGATGATCTCAGCGACGACAGCATGGTGCGCGTCGGCGCGCGCGAAGTGCACAAAGGCCTCGCACAGTATTACATGGATGGGGGCGCCCAATTTGTCGCGCTTTTGAGAGCGGAACCGACCGTCACCCCGAACAAGCCGCATGCTACACTGCTGGGGTCGCCGGATCCCTATCGCATGGAACGCGCCGCACGCCTGATCAAAACCAACAAGCTTGCGCGTCAAGTTTTCTCCGATGAGGATCTGCTGCGCGCTATTTGGCCGCAGGCGGTGGGCAAACCGATCGCGTCGCACACCGCCGGCCTGAAACTCGTGCGCAAGACCCTGGTGGTCGAAGTCGAAGACTCGATTTGGCAAAGGCAACTGTTTCCGTTGAGCGGCCAGATTTTGAGCCGGCTGCGAAAAATCGCGGCTGGCGACGTGGTGGACCGGATCGAGTTCCGCATCGGGACGCCCCGGCGGCAGGCACAGCGCGCGGAAGCGCCGCGGCCGATTTCCGTCGACGAGGCCGATGCCATCCGGGATCCCATGCTCCAGAAATTGTATCGGCTCTCGCGCAAGAAGGCTTCCGCTTGAAACTCATTGAAGACGAAGTCCGCTACGTAGCCGGATTGGCGAATCTCCGGCTTTCCGACGACGAAGTACATCGCATGTCGCACGATCTGGGCCAGATCCTCACTCATATGGATCAGTTGAACGAGTTGGATACCCGGAACGTGGAACCCATGACGCAAGTGCTGTTCGAAGCCGACGAGATCGCAACGCTGCGCGAAGACGTTCCGCACACGCCGCTCGGCAACCATGACGCGCTCACGAATGCACCCGCCAGCGGCAGCGGCTATTTCAAGGTTCCCAAAGTTGTGGAACGATGAGTGCACCGGCCGAGATCGCTTCTCTGACCATCTCCGCGATTCGGGAAGGGCTGGCGAACAAGAGATTTTCGGCGGTCGAGGTGGCGCGGGCGGCGCTTGACTTTGCCGAAAAAGAGAATCCCGCGACGAACGCGTATTTGACGTTCTCGCCCGAGCGTGCGCTGGCTGCGGCGGAGCGCGTCGATCGAGCACTTGCGAAAGGCGAGCACGCGGGTACGCTGGCGGGCGTGCCGATGGCGATTAAAGATGTCATTGTGACCAAGGGGCTGCGTACCACTTGCGGCTCGCGGATACTCGAGCATTACGTTCCGCCTTACGATGCGACCGTGGTAACACGGCTCGAAGAGGAAGGCGCGGTCATTCTGGGCAAAGCCAACTGCGACGAGTTCGCGATGGGTTCTTCCAATGAAAACTCGGCTTTCGGCCCGGTGCGCAATCCGAGGGCGCTTGATCGTGTGCCGGGCGGTTCGAGCGGTGGATCGGCGGCGGCCGTGGCGCAGGGCACCGCGGTGGTTTCGCTCGGTTCCGATACCGGCGGCTCGATTCGCCAGCCGGCCGGCTTTTGCGGGGTGGTCGGGGTCACGCCCACCTACGGGCGCGTTTCCCGCTACGGCTTGGCCGCGTTTGCCAGTTCGCTCGACCACATCGGCCCGTTTGCGCGCAACGTGGAGGACGCGGCTACGGTGCTCGGCGTCATTGCCGGGCGCGACGATTTGGACGCAACTTCCGCATTTGCGCCGGTGGATGATTATCGCGCGCTGATGCAGCATCCGGTGCGCGGCATGAAACTCGGCCTGCCCAAAGAATATTTCGCCGAGCTGAATGCCGAGACCGGCGATGTGATTCACGCTGCCGTGAAGCAACTGGAGAAGCAAGGCGCGGAGATCCGCGAGATTACTCTGCCGCATACCAAGTACGCTTTGTCGTGCTATTACATCATCGCTACCGCCGAGGCGAGTTCGAATTTGGCACGCTACGACGGAGTGCGCTACACCAGCCGCAACAACGGCGGCACACTTTCGGAGATGTACCGCGACACCCGCGGCGCCGGATTCGGAGCCGAAGTGAAGCGCAGAATCATGCTCGGGACGTATGTTCTGAGCGCCGGATATTACGACGCGTACTACCGAAAGGCGCAGCAGGTACGGGCTTTGATTGCGCGCGATTTCGGCGAGGCGTTCGCGGCAGTGGATGCGATCGTTGCTCCGGTCTCTCCATTTCCCGCATTTAAGATCGGCGAGAAGCTCGACGATCCGCTCGCCATGTATTTGTCGGATGTTTACACGCTGACCGGCGATCTGGCCGGCGTGCCCTGCATGAGCGTGCCCTGCGGCGCCTCTGCGGAAGGCCTGCCCATCGGATTACAGATTTTTGCGAAGCACTTCGACGAAGCAGCCATGTTCCGCGTCGCCAGTAATTACGAGCGCGCGAGCAGTTGAAGCGCTTCGGTTACCGGCTTTTCCTTCCAGTGCCGGTTGTAGTTTTCCATGGTCATGAAGGTGCGCGTGTGCATGTGGTCCAGGTACAAGCCACCGTGCAGATGGTCAATCTCATGCTGGAGAATGCGCGCGTACCAGCCTTGCGCCTCGATTTTCTTCGGCTTGCCGTTATGGTCGAGACAATCGACGGTCACCCGGAGCGCCCGCGGCACGACCGCCGTAAAACCTGCGACACTCAGGCAACCTTCGAAAAACTCGGCTTCGCCATCCACGTGCAGCGTAAGCTTGGGATTGATCACGACGTGAAACGCAACCGGCTGCCGTTCGCGCTCGGCAAGGAAGGCCGGCGATGCGTCGCGGGTATATTCCGGCTTATCTTCGATGACGGCCAACTGCAGCGGAACGCCGATCTGTGGCGCCGCGAGACCCACGCCAGGGGCGTCGTACATGGTTTGGCGCATCCAGTCGATGAGGCGCTGGATTTCCGGGCTGCGAATGTCGCCCGGTTTCAACTGCTTGGCTACTTGGCGCAGCACCGGCTCGCCGGCCTGGACGATTTTGAGGCGTGCTTTATGGTCGGGGAGATCGCTCATACTTTGAATTTAAGTTTTAAGTTATGCCCGAATCATTAACGGCTGCCGAACCCAAAGCCGAGCCGCGATGGCCGGCCGTGCTGGGTCTGCTCGCCATTGGGGGAGTCTATCTCGCGCTGCCCGAGCGCCTCACGATCGGACCCAACTGGACGGTGCTGGCCGTCATCGCCGCGCTGCTGGTCCCCACCATCGTTTTGCATCGCGTTGGAAGCATACGCCTGAGTTTTTGGCTAGGTATCGTGCTCTCCGCCCTCGTCACGGCGGCCATTGTATGGTCGCTGGGCGCGCTCATCGTGGCTCTTCCGGAAAAAGGCCTGCCGCCAACGCAATTGCTAAGTTCGGCCGCGGCGCTTTGGACCGGCAACGTTCTGGCATTTGCCTCCTGGTACTGGCGTCTCGACGCCGGCGGCCCGTCGCTCCGTGACCAGCGGCACCAGCACACCGAAGGGGCCTTTCTGTTTCCCCAGATGACGCAGCACGGATCCTCTTCCATGCGTGGCTGGAAACCCGGTTTTGTCGACTACCTGTTCCTTGCCTTCACTACGAGCACGGCGTTCTCACCTACCGACGCCCCCGTGCTTTCGCGTTGGGCCAAGGCGCTCATGATGGTTCAAAGCTGTATCTCGCTCGGCACGGTCGCGATCCTCGCCGCCCGCGCGATCAATATCCTCTGAGGCAGCCAACGTCGCGAGTCATTCTTGGTTCGGGTAAACCGCTGAAACGGAGCCGGAAGCGTAAGCGACTCTACTCTCGCTCGAGCATAGGGTCGCTCACGCTTCCGGCTCACTCTCGGCGGTCTACCCGAATGAAAAATAGCTCGCGACGAACGCAGGAATAGGCGGACAGCAGCCCCAAAGGAACTGCTCCCCGAGATTCAAGCTACCGCGTGGCGTTGCGTCTTGCCGAGCAGATGGCGGGCTTTCGAGATCGCCTGGGATTCAGCTTCTTCGAGGGTCGGAGCGGAGAATCGCGCCAGACAGGCGCCCGGCGAAACATTGTCCGCCTGCACCACGTATTGGTTTCCCACCCGATAGCTGGTCAGGCGAACCGGCCAGCCAGCCAGCTCGATCTGCCGTTCTTGAAATTGTTCTGTCTTTACTGTTTCCATAAATCACCTTGCTCCTGCGGCTTTTGCGGCACCGCGCTCCACCGGTGCACCGACCAGGTTCCCCCATTCGGTCCACGAACCGTCGTAATTCACTGTATTGTCGAACCCGAGCAGATATTTCAAGGCGAACCAGGTGTGGCTCGACCGCTCGCCGATCCGGCAGTAGGCAATCACCGGCTTCGAACCGTTAATGCCTTCCGCGCCATAGAGGGCCTTCAGGTCGTCGATAGACTTGAACGTGCCGTCTTCGTTGCAGACTTTACCCCAGGGGATATTGCGCGCGCCGGGAATATGGCCGCCACGCTGGCAGGTTTCCGGCAGTCCGGGAGGGGCCAGAATTTCGCCGCTGAATTCCTGCGGGCTGCGAACGTCCACCAGTTGTGCCGCCCCCTTGCCAACCGCGTCCTGCACGTGCGGCAGAAACGCTCGCAGGGAAAGATCCGGTTCTTTCGCCTTGTACTGTGTCGCCGGATACGAGGGAACTTCCTGAGTCAGATCGCGGCCCTCGGCGATCCATTTCTTGCGCCCGCCGTTCAGAAGGCGGACATCTTTATGACCATAGATCTTGAGTTGCCAGAACGCCCACGCGGCAAACCAATTGTTGCTGTCTCCATAGAGAATAATCGTGGTTTCCGGCTTCACACCCGACTGCGACAGCAGGCTTTCGAGCTGTTCACGTGGCAAAATGTCACGGCGCACCGTGTCGGCGAGTTGCGTGGTCCAGTTCCAGGTCACCGCGCCGGGAATGTGACCGAGGTTGTAAGCGGCAGTATCGACGTCGACTTCGACGATACGGAGAGAAGGATCGGAAAGCTTGCCTGCGAGCCAGTCGGTCTCGACCAGGACTTCGGGATGTGCATACTGAGCAGCCATACCGATAGGGTATCACGTCTAAGTCGATAGGGAAAGGGGGATCTGGTGAGAAAATTCATGGATGAGGCCCGAATCGCAGCATCCCCAGTACTTGACAGCGTTGTTAGACTGAGGACAAGGAGTTTCCAAAAGTCCTCGATTTGGCCGTTGGCTACGGACTCAAGCAGGTGATGCATGATGGGCCGCGAAGAACTCGATCCGCTCGCCCCGCAACGGGAAGCAGCGCTGTTTTACGGGCTTTTTCTCCGCGGTCATCGGGCGGACGACCTGCGGCGCGACATCGACGTGCCGCGCCCGGTCCTGGACAAATGGCGGCAGCCGCAACGTTATGAAGAGCAGTTTCGGGATTCGCTGCAACGTATGTATTCTTACCGAAAGCGGGTCCTGGCCATTTTCGACGAGCTGGTGCTGAAAGAGAAGCACCGGATACGGGTCAACTAGCCTGTAAAGCCGGTCGCTCACGGCTCTGCATCTGTTGAAAACCCGGTACCCTTACTTTCTTCCAAACCGGAAAAAGCTACACGCATCGGAACTGACGGAAAATTGACCCGGAAAATCCGGAAAGAGTACAGCCTTGTCTGGGGCTTGGGCTCATTCACGGGTTTGGGCCTTCCCGGGCAGAAATTTTTTGCCTGTTCCATCTTCTTGACGTGTAAGATGTTGGCGACTTATTGCCGATAGGAGACACATACACCCTAGGCGCTCTAGGCCAGTTGCACTCGGCCGGGGCAGAGTATATGATGTGATCTCGCCGGGAGAGCCCAGCGGATTGGAGTTTGAATTGCTTGACAGCTATGGTATGATCTGGAGATCCGAAAAGCACTCGCTCTTCGGAGCGGAAACACCAGTGGGGCTTCGGGATTCGAGTTTGGAATACCCGGCGCACCGCGGAGTGTTCTCCACTTTTCGTTCACTTCCAAATGCATCCAGCATAGCTGTCGAGCAAGCGGAAGAGAGCAATAAGGCCGGTGAACCTTTTTGGTGGCGTCCGCGTCTAAACGGAAGACTTGGCTGCTACGGAAACCTTTTATGAGTGAGCAAAGCTAGTCGCAGAAGGAGAAAAGAAAATGACGAAGACCGAAGTAAACAAATTCAAAAAGATCCTGGAAACCAAGCGGGACGAGCTTGAGCGGATCGTTCGCAACCGCGATGCCATTACCATCGAGAAGAGCGCGGACGCTCTGGACGAAGTGCAGCACGCGGCGGAGCGGGAACTGGCAATCCGTAACTTGGATCGTGAATCCCAAATGCTGCGCGCTGTGCGTTCGGCCCTTCGTCGCATCGAGGACGGCACGTTTGGCATCTGCCAGCATTGCGAGGAGGAAATCAATCCCAAGCGCCTTGCGGCGGTGCCCTGGGCGGCGTACTGTATCCAGTGCCAGGAACAAGCAGATCGTCAGGACGAAGGCAGCGACAAATTCGAAGACATGCTGGTCAATGCGGCCTGACGATTTGCCGGGAAGACGCCGGGCGGCGACTTCTTTTCCCGCCCGGCTCTTCTCGCGGCTGTTAACTCCTTCCTTCTCCCTTCCTCAGAAATTTCAGCGAAACACGTGCCGAGTTTTTCTCCAGGGGTAACCTGGGGCGATCGTATTTCGCCTTGTACTTGATAGCCTGCGGGTGCATGCAGAAGATCCTTTTAAATTATGTTGCGGGAACGGTTCTGGTGGCGGCGCTTTCGCTGGCGCAGCGGGCCGCTCCTCTGATCGGCACCGTGACTGCCGTCGACCCGGCGAGCCAATCGCTGACGATCAAGCAGGACAAAACCGGCAAGAAATACACCGCCGATCTGTCCGGTACGAAGACGATTTTAAGCGTACCTCCCGGAACCAAGCCGGCAGACCTGAAGAAAGCGGCGAAACGCATCACCGCGACCGATGTCCAGCCGGGTGATCGCGTTGAGGTGTTTTACACACCGCCAGCGGCGAGCGGGAACACGATTGCGGCGCGTGCCGCGATTGTGATGTCGGCGCACGCGCTGAAAGCCGCGCACTCGGCCGAAGCGTCGGCTTGGCAGCATAGCACCGCGGGTATAGTTTCGGCGATCGATCCCAGCGCGCATACCGTGACGGTAAACATCCGCTCTCCGCAAGGGAAAAAATCTGTGACCGTCACCACGTCGGCGGCTACTCAGCTTACGCGTTATTCGTCGGAAAATCCGGAAACTCCCGCGCCGGCCCAACTGAGCGATCTGCAGGCTGGCGAGGTCGTTCGCGTGATCGGGCAGCGGAGCGCGGACGGTTCCGCGATCGCCGCGCAGAAAATTTATATCGCTCCGCAGCAACTCCCCGCGGTTGTGGTTTCGGTATCGGCGGCGAACCACACGCTGACCGTCAAGGACCTGAGAAATAAACACAAGATGGTGGTCGCGGTGAACAGCCGGACGCAAATACGAAAACTTCAGCCGCGGGTGGCCCAGATGCTCGCGCGGCGGCTGAAGCCGGAGTTGCATGGGCAAGGACGGCAAGCCGGAGAGCCAGGGCAGGGTGGTCACGGCGGGGCTCAGGGCGCGGCGGATTTATCGCACGTCATTGAGAACGCGCCACAGATTTCGCTGGGCGATTTGAAGCATGGCGACGCAGTGGTCATTTCCGGCGTGGCGGCAAGCGGAAATCCCTCGGAATTGGCGGCCAATATGATTGTGGCGGGCGTGGAGCCGATCTTCGAATCCGCCCCTCCGCGGCGCGGCCAGGCACTGGGCAGATGGAGCCTGGGCATGTCGCCTCCGCCAGCCCAATAGGATTTTTGATTTCGCAATGAAGCAAAACATACTACGTGCAGTTGTTCTGATCGCAATCGCCTCGGCCGGCTTGTTTGCCGCTTCCGGCTCTTCCGCTATCGTTCGCGGCACCGTGAAGGATCCGACCGGCGCCGTCATCCCCGGCGCCCAAGTCGCACTCGTGAATTCCAGCGGCCAAACCGTGCAGCAGACCGAAACGAGCAGGGACGGAAACTATACGTTTCGCGGCGTCGCTCCGGGAACTTATAGTGTGACAGTCACTTACTCCGGCTTGCAGGCGCTGAACCCGCCCGCGGTACAGGTTGCCGCCGGGCAAAGCGTGAGGGCCAACGTGACGATGACGGTTCAAGTGCGCAAGCAGGAACTGACCGTTACGGGTGAATCGAACACGGTGGTCAATACCGAACCTGCCAATAACGCCACCTCTATCGTGCTGAAGTCGTCGGATCTCAGCGCATTGCCCGACGATCCGGACGACCTGCAGGCGGACCTGCAAGCTCTGGCGGGCCCGGCCGCGGGCCCCGGAGGTACTCAGTTCTACATCGATGGCTTTAGCGGCGGCCAAATGCCGCCAAAATCTTCCATCCGGGAAATCAAGATCAACACCAATCCGTTCTCGGCGCAGTACCACAGGCTCGGCTACGGACGCATCGAGATCCTCACCAAACCGGGCACCGACCGCATGCACGGTTCAGGCTATTACGATCTCAGCGACAACATCTGGAACGCTCGCAATCCGTTTCTGTCAACCAGCCCCGATTTCCGGACACAAATGTTTGGCGGCAACGTCAGCGGGCCGATTAGCAAGCATGCCAGCTTTTTTATCGATGCCCAGCGGCGGAGTATCGACGATAACGGCGTTACGACGGCGATCATGCCGACAGCGAATTTTTTAGGCACGCAGCAGGCGAGCAGCGCCTATCCGACGCCGCAGCGGCGGAGCTGGATCAGCCCGCGCATCGATTATCAAATCGGCGCCAACAACACCCTCAGCGTGCGCTACAGCTACTACGACAACGATCATATTCTGGGCGGAATCGGCGCTTTCTCCATGCCGCCCAATACAACCATCGGCGGCATCCTGTATCCCAGCACCGCGGATACCTCGAACAGCAAGTATCAGGCGATCCGCCTGGTCGATACCGAAATCCTCAACGCGAAAGTCATCAACGAGACCCACTTCGAATACGGCCACTTCTACGACCAAAGCTCAAGCCAAAGTACGGCTCCGGCACTCAGCGTGGCTAGCGCTTTTAGTTCCGGCGGTTCGGGCGACAGCGCTCCCGGCTACCCGCACAGCTCCGATCTCGATCAACACTATGAGTTTCAGAACTACACCACGATCACCTGGGGACAGCATACGACCGAGTTCGGCTTGCGCATTCTCAAAGACACCGATGATAGCCTCAGTCTCAAGGGATTCAACGGCCAGTGGCAATTCCAAGGAGGAACGTTTCCGATCCTCGGCAGCGACGGCCTGCCCATTCCGGGAACCCAGCAGCAGCTTACCTCGATCGACCAGTACCTGACGACCATCCGCCTATTGCAGAGCGGTTTGAGCGGCGCGCAGGTCTCGCAAATGGGTTACGGCCCGTCGAAATACACCATTACCTCCGGCAACCCTTCCATTTCGATTCCCCAGTGGGAAATCGGGCCCTTCATCCAGGACGATTGGCGCATGTCGCCGAACTTCACGCTCAGCCTTGGTCTGCGCTATGAAGTGCAAACGAATATCGATTCGCTCAACAATTGGGCGCCGCGTGTGGGTTTTGCCTGGGCGCCTGGCGGACGGAAACGCCACGCGAAGACCGTCATTCGTGGCGGCTGGGGCATCTTCTACGACCACTTCTCGAGCGGTTACATAGAGCAGGCGGAGATGCAGAACGGCGTCCGCCAGCAGGTCTATACGCTCAATCCGCTTTCCGCCGCAAACCTAGCCGGGTGCGGCCTTACTTACGATGCCTCGTTCTCGACCGCGCCGCCGGTCAGCACTCTAGCAGCATGCGGCGCAACCAGCACATCGTTGATCTATCAGGTCGACAGCGACGTGCAAAATCCGCGCATGATGCAGACGGCCATCGGAGTCGAGCAACAGCTATTTAGCCACACGACTCTTTCGGTCAACTACTTGAACGCGCGCGGCACGCATCAACCGCGGCTGGTGGACATCAACGCGCCTTATCCGGTTCCGGGAGACCTTCCGCCGGGAACGCCGGCCGAGGTCGCGGCCGCCCTGGGGTTGCCGATTTCGCCTTCCACGAACCGGCCGTTCCCAGGACGCGGCGACATCTACAATTACGAGACGGACGGCATCTACAAGCAGAACATGCTGCTGATCAATGTGAACTCGCAGGTCGGCGGATGGCTCACGCTGTTCACGCGTTACTCCCACAACATTGCGCATACAAATAGCGCCGGCTCCAGCACGCTTGCCTCCGATCCTTACGACTTCAATGCCGACTGGGGGCGGGCGCCACAGAACATAGAAAATAATTTCTTTTTCGGCGGCTCAATTATGGCGCCCTGGGGATTGCGATTTTCGCCCTTCATCATCGTCCGTAGTGGTGCCCCTTTCAATCTGACCACCGGCAACGATCTTTTTGTGCAAGGGAAGATCGGCGAAACCGTGCGCCCATCGGTGGTTTCTCAGCCCACCGAGTTCACCATCGACACGCCTTACGGGCTGTTGAATCCATACCCGGTAGTGCCGGTACCTGGATCGTCGGCCTTCATTCCGCTGAACGAAGCGACCGGGCCGAGTTACTTCGGCATTAACCTGCGCTTGAGCAAGACCTGGGGTTTTGGCACGACCAAATTTCAGGGAGCCTCGGGCGGCTCTCGCGGCGGCGGGGGCTATCACCATCACGGCTTCGGCGGCTTCGGCGTACAGGGACGCCACCGATCTTCCGAAACTCCGCACCGCTACAACCTCACGCTTTCGATCAATGCGCGCAATCTTCTGAACAGCACCAACTTGAACACGCCCATAGGCGTCATCACCTCGCCGAAATTCCTGGAATCGAACGGGATTACGGGCGGCTACTCGGCCGAAAGCACTTCGAGCGAAAACCGGCGCATCAGCGTTCGGCTGCGGTTTGCGTTTTAAGCCGGTATAAGAGAATGGCTGGATGGCCTGGACGATTCTCTTTTGCGCCGGACTTCTGGAAATTGGCTGGGCGATCGGACTCAAGTACACGTATGGGTTCACGCGATTGCTGCCCACGATCCTAACGGTTGTGGCGATGGCGGCCAGCATGGCGCTGCTGGGACTTGCGGTCCGCACGCTGCCGATCGGAACTGCCTATGCCGTCTGGACCGGCATCGGAACCGCGGGAACAGTGATTTTGGGCATCGTGCTTTTGGGTGAATCCGCGTCGCTCCTGCGCGTGTTCTTCGTGTTTCTGATCGTGGCGGGAATTGTCGGGTTAAGGCTGGCCGCAAGTAAATGAGCCACGAAATCGCCGTACCGGGCTGCAAAAACTTAGCACTTCAGGGGAGCGAATCGATGCTGAAAGTATCCGCAATCGTCGTCGTTGGAATCGCGATCATGGGCTGCGCAAACCGGACCGAGGCTGCAACATTCAAAAGCACGCATGCCGCTCAGGATGTCCGCTTGGAGGTGAATCCTCAATCCGCATTTTGGCGCGACGCCCAGCCGGTCTATTTTGATACGGACAACTTTGGCCATCCGGTTCCCTGGCTTCGAACCGAAGTGCGTTCGCGATGGACGAAGAACAATCTCTACCTGTTATTTGAATGCCCATATCGGCAGCTTTACCTCAAGCCCTCTCCGCATAACAAGACCGAAACCGACGGGCTTTGGAACTGGGACGTGGCCGAGATATTCATCGGCTCCAACTTTCAGGACATTCGTCGCTACAAGGAATTCGAAATCTCACCGCAGGGCGAATGGGTTGATCTCGACATCAATTTGGACAATCCGCATCGCAAACATGGGTGGAAATGGAATTCAGGCTTTCAGGTTGCTGCCCGGATCGATCGCAAGAGCAAGGTATGGTACGGAGCCATGCGCATTCCGTTCCGCGCCATTGAGCCTAATCCGCCGCACTCCGGAACCATATTGCGTGCGAATCTCTTCCGGTGCCAGGGACCGCCTCCCGACCGAAAGCTCCTTGCCTGGCAGGCTCCCATGAGTAACACCTTTCATGCGCCGGAGCGGTTCGGGCAACTGGAGCTCGTTAATCGACGCTAAAGCTGCTGCCGTCGTCGAGGCGCCGGCCTGGCTACTTTCCGCCGCAAAAATCCGCTACAACGGCAACTGCGTCGAGCCCATCAGATAT
>DASVGP010000063.1:0-24499 GCA_036379475.1 Bryobacteraceae bacterium
GGGCGGCATACAAGCACGAAACTGCGGCCAGCACAAGAACCGATCCAAACTTTAGCATCCGTTGCTCCTTTTCTCGACCGCCCCTGGTTCAACTAGCAGCGATCACAAGACGCTTATCGGAGCGTCCTGACCTGTTTCTGCCCGCGAAGGTACGTATACCGATAGGGTTAGAACGCAGTTTCGGTCCTAACCCCCCTTAGCCGGCAGCTTTCAGCTTTCAGCTTTCAGCCACTTGGCTCGAAGGCTGATCGCTGCCTAACCCGCCAGCAGCAGATGGATATCCATCACGTTTGTCCCGGTGGGGCCCGTGCGAATGAGATCGCCGAGCGCGTCGAAGAAGGGATACGAATCGTTTTCGCGCAGGTGCTTCTGAGGATCGAGGCCGATGCGCGCGGCACGAGGAACGGTCGTACCGCTGGCAATCGCGCCGGCGGCATCGGTCGGTCCGTCGGTTCCGTCGGTTCCGGCGCTGAGCACGACGGCATCGGGTAAACCGGCCATGGCAATAGCGGCCGCGAGCGCGAACTCCTGGTTGCGGCCGCCCATGCCCGGTCCGCATACCGTCACGGTGGTCTCTCCGCCCGAGAGAATGCATGCGGGCGGGCGGATGGGATTGCCGGAGGAAATCGTTTCGCGCAAAATCTGTGCGTGCGCTTGCGCCACCTCGCGCGCTTCGCCTTGCATGCTGCTCGAAAGAAGCAGTGTTCGGTAGGCAAGCTTCTTCGCCGCGGCTTGCGCGGCTTCGAGCGCCAGGCGGTTGCTTCCGGCAACGACATGATGGACGCCGCGGAAGAGCGGATCGCGCGGCTTGGGAGTATCGGGATGCATTCCGCGCGAACCCGCTTCGAGATATGCGCGCACGCGCGCCGGCACTCTGGAGAGAAGACGATACTTGCTCAAGATCGCGATGGCATCGGAAAATGTCGAAGAGTCCGGCGCGGTAGGGCCGGAGCCGATCACATCCAAAGGGTCGCCGATCACATCGGAGAGCAAGAGAGTCACTACCGTGGCCGGATAGGCGAGCGCGGCGAGGCGGCCGCCCTTGAGCATCGACAGATGTTTGCGAACCGCATTCAGTTCCGAGATGCTCGCGCCCGCGCGCAGCAGCAACCCGGTGGTCTTTTGTTTATCGGCAAGGGTAAGCGGATGAGCCGGGGCGGTGAGCAGCGCCGATGCGCCGCCGGAGATCGCGACAATCAACAAATCGCGAGCGTTCAAATTCGCCAGCAGTTCCCGCACGCGGTTCGCCGCGCCGAGGCTGGTTTCGTCGGGAATCGGATGCGCAGCCTCGATGACTTGTATCTCGCGCAGCCGGCGCGTTCCATGACCCTGTTTTGTAATGGCCAAGCCACGGTATAAGCGCTCGCCGAGGATCTCCTCGATCGCGCGAGCCATATCCACGGAAGCTTTTCCCGCTGCGAGGACAAAGATGCGATTGAAATCCGCCAGAGCCAGTTTCACCAAACCAGCGGCGAGAAACCGTCCGCGAATCGATAAATGCCGGCGCACGGCATTGCCCGCATCGGCGGCCTCAATGGCCGTTCGAAGGATGGCGAGCGCATCGCGGTGGAGTTTACGTTCGGCAGCGGTCACGCGGGTCAGAAGATCGGCAGTCCAAGGATACTGCGCACGATTTCCGCCGGCTCGCCACCCCCGGCATCGATCGAGTAATGCGCGCGCGCATAGAGTGGGCGGCGCTGCTCGAACAGACGTTCGAAATGGAGCGGATCTTGCGCCAGCGGACGCACGCCGTCGGCGGTAATGCGGCTGCGGATGCGGTCGAGCGGGCAATCGAGCCAAATCGTGATTCCGTTGCGTTCAATCAACTCCCAGTTCGGCTGCACCACAAAAGCTCCTCCACCCAGCGCGACTACCGTAGGATCTCCGGCTTCAATCGCCGCGACGCGAGCGCGGATGGCTCGCGATTCCAGTTCCCGAAACGCCGCCTCGCCCTGTTCGGCAAAAATCCGCGCGATGGTCTGGCGCTGCTCGCTCTCGATCTCGGCATCGACATCTACAAAGTTCCAGCCGAGTTGGGTGGCGAGCAGTCGGCCCACGGTTGTTTTCCCGCAACCCATAAATCCGGCCAGATAAAGACCCGGCGTGCGCTTTAACGTGAGATGCATCGCCTGACAGCTAAGAGCTAATAGCTAACAGCTTAGCCGATAATGAAGTATGGGAACGCAATTGCTCCCGCTGTTTCCGCTAGGAGTGGTGCTGGTACCGGCGATGCCGCTGCCGCTGCACATCTTCGAAGAGCGTTATAAGGAGCTGATGAACGACATTGTCCCGCTCTCGGCCGAGTTCGGCGTGGTCCTGGCGAAACAGGAAGGAATTGCGAACGTGGGCTGCACCGCGACGGTGGAGCAGATTGTAAACAAATACCCAGACGGACGGATGGACCTGATCGCACTGGGCCGCAGGCGCTTCAAAGTTTCTTCGCTCGACGACGGCAAGCATTATCTGCGCGCCGCGGTCGAATTCTTCGACGACGAGAACGAACTCGATCCGCCGGCCAATCTGCGCGGAAAAGCGATCGCTGCCTACCGCCAGTTGTCCCGCTTGGAAGGCGCGGAGGAGAGCGAAGACGAGCCAATGCCGCAGAACCCGATGAGTTTTCAAATTGCTCAGTTGATCTTCGATGTAGAGAAGCGGCTAACGATTCTTTCGCTGCGTTCGGAGACCGAGCGGCTGCAATACATTTCTTCCATGCTGCCCGAATATGCGGCTCAGCGCGGGCAAGCGCTCGCGGCCAAACGCCTGGCGCCGCAAAACGGCCACGCCAGGCACGTGAGCGGCACCTAGGAGCGGCCGTATTGCAACGCCAGCACCTGATCTTCGATGCCGACGACACGCTGTGGGAAAACAACATCTATTTCGAGGAAGCCTTCGACCGCTTCTGCGCATTTCTGGCGCATTCCTCGCTTGCGCCCGCTCAGGTCCGCGCCCTTCTCGACGAAATCGAAGTGGCCAACGCGAGAATCAACGGTTACGGGTCGAAAAACTTCGCTCACAACCTGACGGCCTGTTACCGGAACCTCGCCGAACGTGACATCTCGGAGCAGGACCTGGCGCAGGTCGAGACCTTTGCTTATGCGATCCTCGAGAAACCGATCGAGCTGCTGAACGGCGCGGCCGAGACCGTGGCCGAATTATCCGCGCGCCACGAATTGACGCTTTTCACTAAAGGCGATCCCGAAGAGCAGCGGCTGAAAGTCGACCGCTCCGGACTGGCGTCCTATTTCGCCCATACGGCGATTGTCAAAGAGAAGAACGAGGCGGCCTACCGTGAGCTTTCGCGGGAGCGCGGATTCGCGCTGGAAAGAACTTGGATGATCGGCAACTCGCCGAGATCGGATATTAATCCGGCGCTCGCCGCCGGTTTGCACGCGGTCTACGTTCCCCACCCGCGTACCTGGAGCTTTGAGCACGAAGAAGTTCCGGAGAGCCATCCGCGTCTGCTGCGGACGCAAAGCCTGCGCGAACTGAGCAAGCTGTTTTAAGCCCTCCACGAACCTGCCGGCAAAAACACCGCTACTGGCGTGATTTCAATTCCCTCAGCGCCCACTGTGCCGCCCAATACCCGCACATGCCGTGCACGGCGCCTCCCGGCGGCGTTGCCGACGAACATAAATAAACGTTTTTGAGAGGTGTTCCGTAGCGGCGCCAGGTCGGCCGCAGAAAGAATTGTTTCAGCGTAGGCGCGCCGCCGCTAACATCGCCGCCGATCAAATTGGCGTTCCAGCGCTCCAGATCCGCCGTGCCATGGACGGCCCTTGCAAGAATGCACTCCTGAAAGCCTGGTGCGAAGCGCTCCACTTGCTCTTCGATCGCATCCAGCGCCGAACCGCGCCAGCCGTTGGGCACGTGGCAATAGGCCCAAGCTGTATGTTTGCCCTCGGGGGCGCGCGCTGGATCGAAAAGGCTCGGCTGGACAAGAATTATAAACGGATTTCGCGGCGCGCGTCCTTCCCATGCCGCACGCTCGGATTCCGCGATCTCTTCGAACGATCCGCCCAAGTGTACGGTGGCGGCGCGAAAGCAACCCTGTGCGCGCCATGGAATCGGCTCGCGCAACGCCCAGTCCACCTTGAAAACGCCCGGTGCGTGTTTATAGCGGCCAAGCAATTCGCGAAACGGAAGCGGAAGCCGCTCGCCGGCGAGCGAGAGGAACTGGCGCGGCATCACATCGCAGAGAATCGAATGGCCAGCGCCAAGCGCGTCCAAGCTCTCCACGCGGGAATTGGTTACCACGCGGCCGCCAAGCGATTCGAGAACAGCGCAGAGTGCATCTGTGATCGACTGCGCTCCGCGCTTGGGAATGGGCCAGCCAACCGCATGGCCCGCGGCGCCCATGATGAAGGCGAAAGCCGAGCTGAGCGGAGCTTCGAGCTTAAGCGTCGAATGGGCAGCGAGTCCGGCGAACAACGCCCGCGCGCGAGCATCGCGAAAAGCTTTGGCTGCCAGCGTTGCGGGCTGAATCGCGCGTATTCCGAAACGCCCGACCAGCAACGGATGATGGGACGCACGCGTCAGTGGGCGCAGAATCTCGCGCGTAAGCGTGTTCCAATTTTCTGCTAGAGGCCGAAATAGCTTCCGATAGGGTTTGGCGTCGCGCCCAAACTGATCGGCTGTTTCTTCGACGCTGCGTTCGAGCAGCACCGCGCTACCATCGTCGAGCGCATGCGCAAGCGGCGCCGGAGAGTGAATCCATTCGAGTCCATGCGCGGCCAGCGGCAGTTCGGAGAAAAACGGCGAACTGACCGCCATCGGATGAACCGCCGAGCCGAGATCGTGGAGAAAGCCGGGCAGCGTGATTTCAGCCGTTCGCGCGCCGCCGCCCGGTGTCGAAGCCGCTTCGCGCACTTCTACATCGCATCCAGCCTGCGACAAAGCGATCGCCGCCGCAAGCCCGTTCGGACCGCTGCCGATGATGATGGCGCTCGTTTGGCTCATCCCGCTGATTCAATCCTAGACAAAGTAGAATGCATGAGGAGGAAATCTATTTTGCAAAGACGCCATTTTGTGGCCTCCATGCTCGCCGCCGCATCCGCTGTGCCGGGCATGGCGAAAAGACGCCGCGCCGGCGAAGGTGCTCGCGAATATTACGAGCTGCGCCGCTATCAGTTGGAGCAAGGGGCGCAGTCCAAGCTGACCAATCATTACCTTTCCGAGGCGCTCGTGCCCGCGCTGAACCGGCTCCAGATCAAGCCGGTCGGTGTCTTCAATCTGTACCTTGGTGTACATCTGCCCGCCATCTATGTGCTAATTCCGTATCCCTCAGCGGAGGCGTTTGTGTCGCTCGAGCAGCATCTCGCGCACGACGATGCGTATCTGCACGCAGGCGAGCCGTTCTTAAAGGCAACGTCGAAAGCCCCGGCGTTTCAGCGGATGGAGAGCGAATTTATGGCGGCCTTCCAGGGCACCAGACTCACGCTGCCTCCGCCAACTGCCCATCACGGCCAGCGCGTCTTTCAGCTTCGGACCTATGAGAGCCCGAGCCATGAGGCGCATCTGCGGAAGGTCGAAATGTTCCACAGCGGCGAGTTCGATGTCTTTCACAGGGCCGGATTCTGGCCGGTGTTTTACGGAGACAAATTGATTGGCCCGCGGCTCCCCAATCTGACCTACATGATCAGCTGTCCGCGGCTATCGGAACTAAACGCCAAATGGAAGGCATTCTTTACCGACCCGGAGTGGAAGAAGCTGACCAAAGATCCACGATTCAATTACGACCAGATCGTTACCAATATCAACAGCACAATTCTCACTCCGGCGAAATATTCGCAAATTTAGTTCGCTGTTACTTCCGCCCGGACGCTTCCACAGTAACTGTTGGATCGGCTCCCTGCCAGGTCATGTCGGCAGTAGGTCCGTAGATGGGTGGAACCGGACGGTCCATGAGCCGTAGATAGACTGCGAGCTGCGTCCGATGATGGGCGCTGTGGAGGACGCGCCGCCAGAAAATCCAGATGCGTTCGCGCTTCACATCGAAGAATGGCTCGCGGGCCGCCCACCAATCGGCCTGTTGCCGCGCCAGGAACGGGAGTCGCGGCCGCGCAAGCGAGACCAGCCGGTCCGTGTAGGACGCGGCGCAGTCCTCTGCCGGCAGCACAGCCTCCGCGGCGGGCTCCGGCACCAGCATGAATTCGGCAAAGAACCGCCGCTCGCTTAACAACTGATGGCGAAAAATCTCTCGCACGGTGGACGAGCGCGGATGCGGGCGCCAGTCAAGATCCGCGTCGCCGAAAGCCTCCCAGATCGAGGCGGTCTTGCTGGTCTCGCTGGCGTAGGTGTCGAGTGCATGCTGGAACGCAGGTATAACCGCTCGCGGCACGCCGATTTCGGAAATGGCAGTGTGCTTGTATGTCATTGGGATGGACCTATCCCAATGCTATTCCTGAGGATGTATCTTTATTCCAGCGAGTGCACCAGCGCCTTGCTGACCGGCCAAACGCCCATCGCTTCGGCCCCGGCGCTATGAAATTTTGCCGCGAGCAGCATTTCGGCAAGAGTAGTGGAACTGGTACCCGGATGCTTGTAGGTGAGTGCGAGCTTTAAGAATTTGGTGTCCAATTGAAGCTGGTTCGCGATGGCGATTGCCGTGGCAGCCGATGGGCATTGGGCGTGTAACTGAATTTGAAATGCATCGCCGCTGCCGGAGGGAGCAGCCTTGAGCGAGAGAATCACTGAACGCGCGGGTTCGAGCGCGGTAGCGAAGAAGCGCAGTGCGAGCGGCAGCCGTTTCGGATTGTGCAAGACCTGCGGAAATAGCTTGATCCAGACCGGCGCCTGCGGGATCGGATCGCCGCCTGCTTCCACAACCCATTTCGATTTCGCGGACAGCGGGCGGCCGAGTCGCAGCACCATCACGTCGGATCGGAGAGGTCGAAAAGAGATCCATCGGTCTGGTTCGAGAGCGGCCACGCGGCAGAGTTTGTGCTTGCAGTGGCCGCCATGATGCATTGCGTAACGGCGCAGCGAGCGCCAGTCAAACTGGCCGCGAATGAGAAATACGAGCTGATCGCCGTTTACCGCGCCCGCAATCGCATCGATGTCTTTTGAATAGTCGAAATCGGTTTTGTGGACGAACTGCGTATATTCAGGCGACCCTTTCGCCGCCGGACTTAGCAGCTTTATGATTCCCGCGCGGCGCAGCAGCGTGAAATCGGCAAAAAATAGCGCGTCGCCTTGATGAGGCAGCATGCGCACCAGCTCGGAGTTCGTGACCGGCCGGCGGCGCCAGGCGAGGAAGAAGGAGACGCAGCCGATTGCTATTGCGATTACAGGAAACAGAATCCAGGGCTTGGTGAAACTGCGCATTATCCCGCTACGCCGTGGCCATCTCCCCCACGCGCGCCTGTTTCCACAGCGCGATGTAGGGATCGAGGTCTCGCATCATGTTCGCGAATTGATCCAGCGAGAGCGACTGCGCGCCATCGCTCATCGCTTTCTCCGGGTGCGGATGCACTTCTACAAGGAGGCCGTCGGCGCCGATGGCGACGCCCGCGCGCGCGAGAGCAGGAACCAGGCTGCGCTTGCCGGTCGCGTGACTCGGATCGAGAATCACCGGTAAATGGGATAGCTCGTTCAGAACCGCGATGGCGGCGATATCGCAAGTATTCCGGGTAGCGGTCTCGAAGGTCCGGATGCCACGTTCGCAGAGGATCACGTTAGGATTGCCGTGCGCGAGGATGTATTCGGCCGACATCAGCAGTTCTTTGATAGTGGAACTTAAGCCGCGCTTGAGCAAAATCGGCCGGGCGGCTTTGCCGAGCGTCTTCAACAAGGCGAAATTCTGCATGTTGCGCGCGCCGATCTGCAAAATGTCCGCGTAATCGGCGACCATCTCCACGTCGCTGTCGCTCATGACCTCGGTGATAATGCCCAGACCGCTTTCTTGTTTGGCCTTGCGCAGCAGCTTGAGGCCCTTCTCTTCCAGACCCTGAAAATCGTAGGGTGAAGTGCGCGGCTTGAAGGCGCCGCCGCGCAGGAATTTCGCACCCTGCCGCGCCACCCAGAGCGCCGTTTCAACGATCTGCTTTTCGTTTTCGACCGAGCACGGGCCGGCCATCATGACGAACTCGTCACCGCCGATTTCCACCCCATTGGCCACGATTTGCGACTTGTGCGGGCGGAACTCGCGGCTGACAAACTTATAGGGCGCCGAGATGCGCACCGCTTTTTCGACCTGCGGCATTGCCTCCAGCGATTCGAGGCACGCGGTCACGTCCCCCACGCCGACAGCGCCGATCACCACGCGCTCCTCGCCGTCGATAGAGTGCACTTTATATCCAAAGTCGCGAATACGCTCGCAAACTGCATCCACTTCCGCTTTTGTCGCGTGTCGTTTCATAGAGATGATCATGGGATCCTCACCTTCGGAGCGGGCTTGTTCAGCCTCTAAAAATCAAAAGCCCACTCGCTTCCGAGTGGGCTCCGTCAACCTTTCCGCTGTATTGTTAGCTGCGAGCGGACACCCACCGGCACGATTCCGGGTAAAACCAAAATCGAAACCAATACCAGTTGGCAGCGCGAGCAGACATAAAGCACAATTATGCCACACACGGCCCCAGGTTGGATATAAGCGTCGCCCCAGTGCCGGTCACGCAAACCTACAATGCATTCAGTCGAAATCGAACGGGCGTTTCGGCGGCGCGGTATCCTTGTCCTCTTTGGCCTGCTTCAGCAACTCTTCGAACTTCTTTTCCCGTACCTTTTCCGCCGAGAGATGGGAGGCGAAGCTCTTCTCGAAAATCTCGTTGCGCCGCTGCGCCTCGCCTTTCAATTGTTGAGCGGCAATGTGCAGGTCCTCGATGGCCGGCTTCTTTTCCGGCTCGCGATGCTGAATCACGGCCTGCGTTTCGGGGTCGACGCGGAGCGTGGATCCGCAGCAGGGGCACTGGACTTCGAAGATTTCGCTTCCGCGATCCGCCATATGGCAAATCGTAGCGCAATTGGTTTTAGCTGCTATTCTCTGGGTGCCCTCGCATGCATTCCGTACTCGATCTGTTGCTGCAATACCGCTATTTCGGGCTTTTCTGCCTGCTATGCCTGGGCATCGTGGGATTGCCTATTCCCGACGAAACCCTGCTCGTCTTCGCGGGTTATCTCATCCTGCGCGGAATTCTCGATCCGTGGCTGGCTTTCATTACGGCCTTGGCGGCCACTATGCTGGGCATTTCGATCAGCTACGCCGTGGGCCGCGCGCTTGGATACCGCGTCGTGCCGCGTTTCGGCAAATACGTCCACCTCACTCCCAAGCGTATGGAACGAGTGAACCAATGGTTTTCCCGCATGGGTGCCTGGCTGCTCACGATCTGCTATTTCATTCCCGGAGTGCGTCATTTCGCCGCGCTAGTCGCCGGTATGTCGAGACTGCGCTACCGCACCTTCGCCCTTTTCGCCTATCCGGGCGCAGTGATCTGGGTGGCGATTTTCCTCGCTGCCGGATATTTCCTCGGTGCGCAGTGGGAGCGGGCGTCAGCTACGGTGCAGCACGATGTCCTCATCGGGGTAGGGGCGGCTTGCGTGGCTGCGCTCCTCGGCTGGGCCATCCACAAATTCCGGCGCCGCCTTCGATTTACACTAAAAGCTTGACACGATTCCATTCATTTCTCCTCGGGGCCGCGTGCTTGTTTGCCTTCGCGGGTGCAGCCTGGGCGCAGTCGCAGGCGAAACCGCAATCGGCAAGCGGCATCGATCTGAAAGCCATCGACCGATCTGTCAATCCATGCCAGAACTTCTATCGCTTCGCTTGCGGCAACTGGCTGAAGGAGCATCCCATCCCTGCCGACGAGAGCGCGTGGGGACGCTTCAACGAGCTGCACGACCGCAACCAGAAGGTGCTCCGCAGCATTCTGGAGCAGGCGCAAAAGCGCGAGAAACAATCGGCGGTCGATCAAAGAATCGGCGGCTTTTATCAGTCGTGCATGGACACAACGGCAATTGACCGGCTTGGCGACAAGCCGCTGCTCCCGGAACTGAAGCGTATCCGCGCGATCCACAATCAAAAAATGCTGCTGGAAGAGATCGCGCGGCTGCAGAATCTGGGCATCGACGTGTTCTTCAACTTTGGGCCGCAGCCCGCGCCGAAAGACGCCACTATGGAGATCGCCTCGGTCGATCAGGGCGGTCTGGGTCTTCCCGAACGGGACTATTATTTCCGCAGCGACGCCAAATCCAAACAGATCCGGCAAAAATATGTTGCCCACATTCAGAAGATGTTTGAACTGGTCGGCGTGCCATCCCAAAGCGCCGCGCAAAAAGCCCAAACGATTATGGGTATCGAGACCGATCTTGCCACGGCCTCTCTGAGTGTGACCAAGCGCCGCAACCCCAAACTGCTGGTCCATGTCATGCCGACCACTCAGCTTGCGAAGCTCGCGCCGCAGTTCAATTTTAACGAGTTTTTCACCAGCATCGACGCGCCTTCGTTCAGCAGCTTGAACGTCGCCGTGCCGGATTTCATGGCGGCTTTTAGCAAGCTGCTCGCCGCTGAGCCGCTCAGCGGCCTCAAAGCCTATCTGGCTTGGCACTACATCAGCCAAAATGCGCATCTGTTGAATCAAGTGTTCGTAGACGCAAACTTCGCTTTCTACGGCCGCACCCTTACCGGAGTAAAGCAGCTAAAGCCGCGCTGGAAACGCTGCGTGCGGGCGACCGACCAGGCATTGGGCTTCGATCTCGGCCGCGAGTTTGTCGCCAGGAGCTTTGGCAAGCAAGGCAAAGAGCAAACGCTGGCCATGGTCCACCGGATCGAAACCGAAATGGGGAAGGATATCGAGTCGCTCACTTGGATGAGCCCCCAGACCAAGAAAATGGCGCTGGTCAAGCTGCACGCGGTGGTGAACAAGATCGGATACCCCAACAAATGGCGTGACTATTCGAGCGTTATTATTCGCCCGGACGATTACTTCGGCGATACCCAGCGGGCCAACATATTTGAGAGCCGTCGCGAACTGAAGAAAATCGGCAAGCCCGTAGACCGCCAGGAGTGGTTCATGACTCCGCCGACGGTGAATGCCTACTACGACCCGGAGCAGAATAACATTAATTTCCCGGCCGGAATTCTGCAGCCGCCGTTTTTCTCCAGCGCCGCGGCCGATCCGGTGAACTATGGCGCCGCCGGAGCGGTCATCGGCCACGAGCTGACCCATGCCTTCGATGATGAAGGCCGTCAATACGATGCCAACGGAAACCTAAAGGATTGGTGGACCGACGCCGACGCCAAACGCTTTAACAAATTGGCCCAGTGTTTCGTGAACGAATACTCGGCCTTCAGCCCGGTGCCGGGAGTGCATCTGAACGGCAAACTCACACTTGGCGAGAACACCGCCGACAACGGCGGCGTCCGGCTTGCCTATATGGCGCTGATGGCCGATCTGGCACAAAAGGAAATTCCGGTGGAGAAAAAAACCGACGGGTTCACCCAAGCCCAGCAGTTTTTCCTGGCCTATGCGCAGATCTGGTGCCAAAACATGCGGCCCCAGTATGCACGGCTATTGGCGCAGACCGATCCGCACTCCATGCCCCGGTTTCGCGTGAATGGAGTGGTCTCGAATGACCCGCAATTCAGCAAAGCTTTCGGCTGCAAGGCCGGAGAAAAGATGCACGTGGTCAATCCCTGCCGCGTTTGGTAACGGACGCCGTTCAACGCCTCTGCCGCTTCGGAACATTGAAACTGAGCCGGAAGCGTAAGCGACCTAGCCATGAATCAACCAATAACCACCGCCAACCCGCTCCTTGACGAACAATTTCCGATCGACTTTGCTGCAATCCATGCGGAGCAGGTAGAGCCCGCGATCGAACTGCTTTTGGAACAGATGCGGCAGCGTTTGCGCGACCTCGGCAACCTCAACGTTCCGCGCACTTACAACGATATTCTGCTCAGTCTCGACCAACTGAGCGAGCCGCTCGATTATGCGATGGCGGTGATCCATCATTTGGAATCTGTCGCCACAACCCCGGCTCTGCGCGCTGCCTACAACGCCGTGCAGCCGCCAGTCAGCGCGTTCTACACCTCGATTCCGCTCGATGCCAATCTTTGGTCGGCGATCAAAGCGGTCAGCGAGAGCGGGGAAATTGAAAAGCTTGCGCCGGTTCACCAGCGCTTTCTGGAGAAGACTGTCGCCAGCTTCCGCCGCGCCGGCGCCGATCTCGATCCGGAAGGCAAAAAGAAGCTGGAAGCGTTCAATATCGAGTTGACGAAGGCAACTACGAAATTCTCCGAAAATGTTCTCGATGCGACGAACGCTTTCGAGCTGGTCATTGCCGATGAGGCGAAACTCGCGGGGTTGCCCGAATCGGCGCGTACGCTGGCTCGGGAAAGCGCCAAGTCCAAGGGCATCGAAGGCTGGCGTTTCACCCTGCAATCGCCCAGTTACACGGCCGTGATGACTTATCTGGACGACCGTGCGATCCGGCGCGATCTCTGGCAGGCTTACAACACACGGGCGGTTTCGGGCGAATACGACAACCGCGAACTGATCGAGGAAATTCTGCGACTACGGCGCGAAAAGGCCAAACTTCTCGGCTATCGCGATTTCGCTGACTTGGTGCTCGAAGATCGCATGGCGCACCTGGGCGAGCGCGCGGAGGACTTCGTGGAAGATCTGCGCCGCAAGACCGAGCCGTTCTTTCTTCAAGAAAACCAAAGTCTGGTGGAGATGGCCCGCGGCCTCGGATACGAAAAAATCGAGCCTTGGGATACCTCGTATCTGGCCGAAAAACAGCGCATGGCGCTCTTCGATTTCGATGAGGAGGAGCTGCGGCCGTATTTCGAGCTGGATCGCGTGGTGGCGGGAATGTTCGATATCTTCAGCCGCCTGCTGAACATCCGCGTAGTCGAGGAGCCTGACGTGCCGGTCTGGGACCCAGCGGTGAAATACTACCGCGTGTTGGATGCCGGGGCGGGGCAGTTACTCGGCGGCTTTTACGCCGACTGGTTTCCGCGCGAGAACAAACGGGGCGGCGCCTGGATGGATTCCCTAATCACGGGTAACCCCGAGAACGAGCGGCCGCACCTCGGTCTGATTTGCGGCAATCTTACCCCGCCCACCGAAGATGCACCGTCTCTGCTCACCCATTACGAAGTGGAAACGATCTTCCATGAGTTCGGTCATCTGCTGCATCACATTCTGAGCCGGGTTCCGGTGCGCACGCTGGCGGGAACCAATGTGCCTTGGGATTTCGTCGAACTGCCTTCCCAGATTATGGAGAACTGGTGCATGGAGCGCGATGCACTGGACATTTTTGCGCGCCACCACAAGGCGGGCGAGCCGATTCCGCGGGAACTATTCGAAAAGATGCACCGTGCGCGCACCTTCCGCGCCGCCAACGCCCAGATGCGTCAGCTCGGACTGGCCATGGTGGACCTGAAGCTGCACCGAAGTTACGATCCGGCTCGCGACGGCAACGCAATGGATTATGCGCGCGGGATTTTTACTCTGTTCGCGCCCGTCCCCCTGCCGCCCGATTACGGCATGATCGCCAGCTTTACACACTTGTTTGCAAGTCCGGTCGGCTATGGCGCAGGATACTACTCCTATAAATGGGCCGAAGTGCTCGACGCCGACGCTTTCACGCGCTTTCGGCGCGAAGGCATTTTCAATACGGAAACCGGCCGCGATTACCGCCGCCGTATCCTCGAGCGCGGCGATAGCGAAGACCCGGCTCGGCTTTACCGCGAGTTCATGGGCCGTGATCCCGATCCCTCTGCATTGCTCGAACGCCTGGGCCTGAAGCGCGCCGCCTAAGTTACCGTTACCGTTTTGACGAAACGGGGGCGCGATATCTTAGAAGCCGTGAGATTTTCTAAGGAGGCCAGAGATTATGAACCGGCGTGAATTCACTCGCGCCCTAACCGGGGCCGGCGCGCTGATGGCGGAGTTGCAGACAGCCCAAGGGGCGGAACAAGCGAACCAATCCGTTGCGAACGCGCCCTATAAGAATCCGAAGCTGCCCATTCCCAGGCGTGTCGCAGATTTGCTCTCCCGCATGACCCTCGAAGAGAAGGTCGAACAGATCTCCGGCGGCTTTCACCATGGGGGCGTGATCGACCCGACGGGTAAATATAACGATCAAAATTATCTGAATGCACTCCGGCAGATGCGCGGGATCAGTACCCAAATCGTGCCGGCTCACGACCGCGCCGTGCTGCGCAATGCGATCCAGCGCTATCAGATAGAAAAAACGCGGCTGGGGATTCCCGCTCTCTTCATCGGTGAAGGTCTGCACGGCTTCATGGAGAACGGCAGCACCAGCTTTCCGCAGGCGATCGGCCTCGCCAGCACCTGGGACCCGGATCTGATCCATCAGGTATTCACGGTGGTGGCCGAAGAAGCCTCCGCAGTCGGTGTAAAGCAGTTATTCGCGCCGGTGGTGCACATCGGGCGCGAGCCGCGCTGGGGGCGCGTCGGAGAATCGCTCGGTGAAGACCCGTATCTGATTTCGAGAATGGGTGTGGCCGCGGTGAGTGCCTTTCAAGGGGGCAAGGCATTCCCGGTTTCCAAGCATCATACGCTCGCTACCCTCAAACATTTCGTCGGTTATGGGCAACCCGAGGGCGGCCGCAACGATGCCCCGCGTAATTGCGCGGAACGCGTGCTGCGCGAAGCGTTCTTCCCGGCATACAAAGCGTGCGTGCAGGAAGGACACGTAGCCAGCATCATGGCAGCTTACAACGAAATCCAAGGCGGCGTGCCGTGTCACATCAATCACTGGCTGCTCACGCGCGTGCTGAGGGAAGAGTGGGGCTTCGACGGATACGTCACCTCCGACGGCGGCGCGCTCGAGATGCTGGTGAACTTCCATCACATCGCGGAAGACAATGCCGGAGCGGCACGGATGGCTCTGGCCGCTGGCGTCGATTTCGATCTGTCGAACGGAGCCGTCTACAAAACGCTCGTCGATGAAGTGAAGGCGGGCAGGGTAGCAGAAAAGCAGGTAGACGGCGCCGCGGGGAAAATTCTGGCGGCCAAATTCCGCGCCGGCGTTTTTGACGATCCCTATGTCGATCCGGATTACGCTCAGCGCATCACCAGTTCCAAACCGCATCGCGATCTGGCGCTGAAGGCCGCGCAAAAGACGATCATCCTTCTCAAGAACGAAGGCAATCTGTTGCCTTTAGACGTCAAGAAACTGAAGACGATTGCGGTGATCGGGCCCAACGCCTCCGCGGTTCACCTGGGCGCCTACAGCCGCCAGCCGGCGCACGAAGTCAGCATTCTGGACGGGATCCGCAAGCGTGTCGGGCCTGGAGTGAAGGTTCTGTTCGAAGAAGGCTGCGATATCAGCAGCGCGCAGCAGGGATGGACGGCCTGGTATCAGAACAAAGTCGATCTGCCCGATCCGGCTACGCAGCCCGCCAAGATCAAAGCCGCGACCGAGGCGGCGCGCAAGGCAGATGTAGCGATTCTGATCCTCGGCGGAAACGAAAGCACGTGCCGTGAAGCCTGGAACGACAAGCATTTGGGCGACCGCGATTCGCTGGATCTGCTCGGCGCACAGAACAAGCTTGTTAAGTCGGTTTTGGCAACCGGAAAACCCACCGTCGTGTTCCTGATCAACGGCCGGCCGCTGTCGATCAACTATGTCGCCGAGCACGTTCCCGCCATTCTCGAAGGATGGTATATCGGGCAGGAGGGCGGCACGGCCGCAGCCAATGTGCTGTTCGGCGATGTGAACCCCGGAGGTAAGCTGCCCATCACGTTCCCGCGCGCGGTTGGCGAGGTGCCGGACTATTACAATCACAAACCTTCGCTCCACCGGCCCTATCTTTTCCAGAAGCCTGGACCTTTGTTCCCGTTCGGCTGGGGATTGAGTTACACGACCTTCAAGTTCAGTAACTTGAAGCTATCGAAGCCGCAGATCGGGCTTGAAGGAGAGGCTTCGGTAAGTGTGGATGTTACGAATACCGGATCGCGGGAGGGCGATGAGGTCGCGCAAATGTACATCCGCGACCGGGTCAGTTCGATCACGCGGCCGGTCAAGGAATTAAAAGGATTCGAACGTGTCACGCTCAAGCCCGGAGAAACCAAGACAGTCCACTTCAAACTGACGCCAGCCGAGTTGGGTTTCTACAACATCAATATGGACTGGGTTGTCGAGTCCGGAATGTTCGACATTATGGTCGGTCCGAACTCGGCGGAGACAACCAGTGTGCCGTTGCAGGTGACTGCGGCATGAAGGCAGCGCTGCGGCGGTTTTGCTTTCTTGCAAGCATTCTCGGATTCGCGAGCGCCGTATTCGCTCAACAGCCGCCGGTGGTGCTCAACCGCGGCGGAGCTACTGTCGCGCTCCAGCCGTATGCACCGAACATCATCCGCATTACACTGAGCCTGAAAAAGCGGTGGGCGCTCGCGCCGCCGGGTTACGGGTTCATCGCCAAGCCGGACCTGCAGGGATGGACGCGCGAAAGCACGCCTCAGGCCGACATCTATCGCTCTTCGCGCCTGGTGGTGACGGTGGCGAAGCCCCAGCCATACAAGCCCCTGCCGACGCAGATCGATATTGGAAAATACTTCAACGGCTCGGCCCCGGGCGCGCACATCATCGTAGAGACCGCAGACGGCAAGGTGCTCACCGACATGATGAGCTGGTCGATGTCGGTGCCGAATCACAAAGACGGAAATGCGGACATTTTATATGATCGCAGGCCAACGGACAAGCCGTTTTATCAGGTAGGTGCGACCTTTGTCTCTCCGCCGGGCGAGCACTATTACGGACTGGGCCAAAATCAAGAGGGCTATCTCGATCACCGCGGCCACACGGTCGATTGCTGGCACGACTATAACGCCACCGGCGGCGAGAGTCTCGGCGTGCCGTTTCTCGTGACGAATAAGGGATACGGCTTGATTTGGGACAATCCGTCGAAAACGACGATCGAACCCGGATTTAACGAGCGGACAGAATGGATTTCGCAGGTGGGGAATCGGGTTTCTTACTTTGTCATCGCGGGCCGGAACACGGATGAAATCTATCAGGGCTACCGGCATCTTACCGGCGTCACTCATCTGCTGCCGAAATCCGCTTATGGCTTTATTCAAAGCAAACAGCGCTATTCGACGCAGGCCGAAGTGATGGCCGTCGCCAATGGCTATCGGGAACGTCACCTGCCGCTGGATGTCATCGTGATCGATTGGTTTTACTTCTCCAAAATGGGCCAGCTCGATATGGTTCCATCTAAGTGGCCGGATCCGGCGGCGATGAACCGGAAATTGAATCAAATGGGTATCAAGACGATGATCAGCGTCTGGCCGCGCTTTAAGTCCGGAACGCGCTACTACAATTTACTGCTGAAAAACGGCTGGTTCGAGCACTTGAAAAATGGGACCCCGACTAACGGGTTACCCTATGACCGCGCCGGATCCGATATCGATGTGACGAACCCGGCTGCGGCGCGCTGGTTCTGGAGCGTCATCAAGAAGAATTTCATAGACAAAGGATTCTACGGCGTCTGGACGGATGAAACCGAGCCGGACCTCCCGCCGAACGGCAGCTATTTCTTCATCGGACCGGGTACGCGCTACTACAACGTGTATCCGCTGTTTGAAACCGCCGCCGTTTACAAAGGTTACCGGCGCGATGTAAATCACCGCGCTGTGATTCTCGCACGCGCTGCTTATCTGGGAGCGCAGCGCAACGGCACCATGTTCTGGTCTTCTGATATCTATCCGAATTGGGACACGCTGCGGCGCCAGATCCCTACCGGGTTGGATTTTACGGCTTCCGGCATGGCGTACTGGAGCACCGATATCGGCGGTTGGCAGTATCTGCCTCGCGTACACCATCCCAAACACCCTCCGCTGCTTAGCCCGGTCGGTGCCCGCTCCAATATCGGAGGTTATGTCGATTATCTCGAACTCTATACACGGTGGTTCGAGTACGGCGTGTTCCAACCGATCTTCCGAACACACGGGAGCCGCCCCTACAACGAAGTCTGGTCTTACGGCAAACAAGCCGAACCGATTCTGGAAAAATATCTACGGCTCAGATATAAGCTAATGCCATACACTTATTCGCTCGCTTACCAGACCTATAAGACCGGCGCACCTTACATGCGGGCGCTGTTTATGGATTTCCCGAACGACCCCCATGTGGACCGCCTGCGTTACGAATACATGTTCGGCCCGGCGTTCTTGGTCGGTCCGATTAGCAAGCAAGGCGCCACCAGCCGCAGCGTCTATCTGCCCAAGGGCGCCGATTGGTACAACTATTGGACGAATCAGCGATTCCACGGCGGGCAGACCATTCAAGTCAAGGCGCCGATCGACATCATACCCTTGTTCGTGCGCGCGGGCTCCATTGTGCCAGTCGGAGCGCCTGTGGAGAGCACGGCGGAAGTACAGAAAATCGCGAAGGTACTCGTCTACCCGGGCGCGAACAGCGATTTCGCCCTGTACTCCGACGACGGAAATACCTACGCCTACGAGAACGGCAAGCACAAGATTAGCCATCTGCACTGGGACGATGCGACGCACAAGCTGAGCCACAGCGGCGCGCAAGCGTGGACCGGGCCGGACAGCCAGATTGTGGAGATCATCGGAAAATAGGACAGATGCAGAATTTGCTGGTCATGAAATTCGGCGGCACCAGCATGGGCAGCGCCGAACGCATCCGCGCCGTTGCGGAGATTATCCGAGAGCATGGCAAGGGACATTCGCTGGTGGTTGTGGTTTCCGCCATGTCGAAGGTGACGGATTTGCTGCTTGGCACGCTGAAGCATGCCGAAGTTGGGGACCGCGTTGCTGTAGACGCTAACATACGCACATTGCTTGCGCGCCACCTCGATGCCTGCAACGAGCTGTTGGGAGCGCCGGGTTGGGATTTACATCTTCGCGAGGCACAAAAGGATGTCGGGTCGCTAATCTCTGAATTCAGCCGGATCGCGAACGGCATTCTGATGTTGGGCGAACGCCCGCCGCGCTCGGTGGACGAAGCCATCGCGGTTGGTGAGCGCCTCTCGGCGGGCTTGCTCGCTCAGTACCTGAACGCCGACGGTATCCGCGCGCAAGCGATTAGCGGCGGCGAAGTCATTATCACCGACGCTGTTTTCGGAAACGCCTCGCCACAAATGGAGCCGACGCGCGCTGCGTGCCAGTCGGTTCTAACGCCGCTAGTCGAAGCCGGCGTAGTTCCGGTCGTGACCGGCTTCAACGGCGCCACTTCCGATGGGCGCACCACGACGCTGGGGCGCGGCGGCTCCGATTTTTCCGCTTCCATCCTCGCCGCGGCGCTGGATGCCGAAGAGCTCTGGATCTGGACCGACGTCGATGGAATTCTCTCCGCAGATCCGCGCCTGGTCGAGGATGCTGCCGTGCTCGACGAAGTAACTTACGCCGAGGCCGCCGAGCTTGCCTACAACGGCGCCAAAGTATTGCACCCGCGCACGCTGGCTCCGCTGGTCGAAAAGAAGATTCCGGTCTGGAGCAAGAACAGTTTCGCTCCGCACAAGCCGGGCACGAAAATCGTTTCGCGCTTCGACGAGCCAAAGGGTGTTCGCGCGGTCACGTCCATGTCCAACGTCGCGCTCATCTCGATGGAGCCGGCGAATTCCATCATTGGTGGCACCCGTCTGATGGCGCGCGCTCTCGACGCGCTCGCCATCGCAAATGTCGAAATTCTTGTCTTCAGCAGCTCCAGCTATCGCCAGAGCTTTTGTTTTCTTATCAAGAAGAACGATCTCGCCGCTGCGTTGGAAGCCGTGGAGGCGAACCTGTCAATCGAACTTGCGCACGGATACTTAAAGCCGATCGAAGTGGACGAAAATGTGGGCCTGCTCGCGGTGGTGGGCGAAGGCATGCGCGGCCTGCCCGGCCTGGCGGGCCGCGTCTTCACCGCCATCTCGCGCGAGGATATCAACATTATCGCGATCGCGCAAGGCTCCAGCGAACTCACCATTGGCATCATCGTTCGCCTCGACGGCCTGGAGCGCGCCGTCCGCGCGGTTCATGAAGAGTGCCGCTTGGGGCAGATCACCGCCGATACCTTGAGACAATAACAGCGATGGCGCCGATGGGCCTAGAGCGTGCGCGTGCCGAATGTCCGTCCAATGTGATGTAGACTATTCAAGCCATGGTGCAACTGCGCCAAGCTGTTCGCTCGATCCTGAAAAGACCAGCTTTTGCGATTACGGCAACACTGACGATTGCCTTAGGCATCGGCGCAAATACGGCCGTGTATGCAGTCATTCACGCCGTACTGCTTGAGCCACTTCCATTCCGGCAGCCGAACCGGCTTGTTCAAGCCTGGGAAACGTATCCGGGGTTACAGCGCTTACCGGTCTCCGTCCCGGACTATCTCGACTGGGAAAAATCGAGCAAAAGTCTCGACCTTGCTGCTTACACGTTTCAGGCCATGGACCAAGCCACGCTCCTCGGCCGAGGCAATCCATTGGCAGTACAGGCCACCAATGCCACCGTGAGCCTTTTTGGCGTCCTCGGTGTCAAGCCGCTCGTGGGCCGCGTTTATAGCACGGAGGAAGTGAAGAAAAAGGCGCGGGTGGCCCTCATTAGCGAGCAGCTATGGCGCCAAAAATTTTCGGCCAGCCGGGATGTCATTGGCCGTCCTTTGCAACTCGGCAAAGACTTATTCACTATCGTCGGCGTTATTCCTCAAAAGAATGCTTTTCCTGTGTGGGCAGATGTCTGGCTGCCGTTTTCGCTGACCGATCCTGCCTTGATCGCCACGCGCAAATTTCATCCGCTCGAGGTAATTGGACGCTTGAAACCCGGCGCCTCCTCACGTCAGGCCGAAGTGGAGATGGAGACGATCGCCCGCGGCTTGAGCACTGCCTACCCGGCAACAAACGGCAAAGTTGGCGGTTTCATCGTGCCTTTAATCGAAACGTTTACGGGCGAGGTCCGAACCCCGCTTTTGGCCGCTTGGCTTGCAGTGGGTCTCGTGTTGCTGATTGCGTCTGCAAATTTAGCTCATCTAATGATGGGCCGGGCGCTCAACCGCCGCCACGAAATCGCCCTCCGCCTCGCATTGGGTGCCAGCCGGACGGCTGTCCTGCGTATTTTTGTGATCGAAGCATCGCTGCTATCGCTGGCCGGCGGTCTCCTGGGGATTACGGGGGCCGGTCTCGCGCTTCCCCTCATTAAACATCTTGCGAACGGGCAAATACCTCGGCTTGCGAGCGCCGGGCTTAACTTACACGTCTTACTATTCAGCACTGCTGCAACGCTTCTGGTCGCACTTCTTTTTGCGGCTCCTTCCTATTTGCAAGTATTTCGTTCGGACTTGAACAGCAGCATTTCTTCGGGAAACACACGGGCTTTCTCGGGTCGTCAGTCCTGGCTCAGCCTGGTATTGATGGGTTCCGAAGTCGCGCTTTCGCTGGCGGTTCTGCTGTCTGCGATTGTGCTCGTGCGCAGCTTTTCTCTGACGCTCGAAACGCAACCCGGCTTTCGCGCAGACGATGTGCTGGTTACGCATACATCCTTCGTCGATCGAGACTGGCAGAAATCGTACGAACGCCTTCGCAGCCGGGTCACCCCCGGATTGGAAACCATCCCTGGAGTTCAGGTGGTGGCCGCTGTCAATGCCGTTCCGATGAGTCTCGGCACAACCGAGCACAGCCGCTACGCCACGCGATTCGGCATTCCCGGCGTGCAATTCAAGCCTGGCGGTTTTCCCATCGCACAAACCAGATGGTGTACACCAAATTATTTCCAGGCCCTCGGAGTACCTTTGCTACGGGGCCGATGGCTGACGGAAGCAGACCACGATCGCAGCTTTAATTTAGTAAACGCAGCATTCGCAAAGCGCTACTTTCCGCATGCAAATCCGGTCGGGCACAAAATACTGTTTGGGGTGACCGGCCCTCATCCTATAGCGGCCGAAATCGTCGGCGTGGTCGGAGATGTTCGAAGCTTCAGCTTGAATTCTCCTCCCGTACCTACTATTTATTCGGTAGATGTTTCACCCGAAATGGACATAATAATTAAGACTGCCGGCAGCGGCCTGGCGCTTCGAAGCGCCATTTCGGAAACCCTGCACCGGATCGCTCCGCAGGTAGCAATTGGACCGGTGAAACCTCTGAATGCTTACATCTCGTCCTCGCTGGCAAAGCAGCGTTTCACTCTGGCGCTTATATCGAGCTTTGCCTTCCTGGCGATCTGTTTTTGTGCCGTCGGCATTTATGGAGTATTTAGCTATTCCGTTACTCGCCGAATACGGGAGTTCGGTATTCGCTCCGCCGTAGGCGCACGGAGAAGAGATCTCGCGGTTCAAGTGATCAAAGAATGCTTGGCCGTAGTCCTTCCGGGCCTGCTGGTGGGGATCGGGATCAGCGCCGCGTTCTCGCAGTTGCTGCGGACGCTGCTGTATCGAGTTTCGCCGACAGATGCGATCTCGTCGGGAATCGCCATTGTTTCGATTTTGCTGCTATGCATAGGGTCTGTCACGATTCCGGCCTTGCGGGCAACTCGGGCCGACCCCGCTCAGGTTCTTCGCGAGCAGTGAGGCAGCAAGGCCGCTTGGGGCAGGCTGCCGTGGAAGATCAGAATCGAGCAACTGGTTGTAGAGCGGGCTTGCAGACCATGTTTGACCAAATTGTCTTCGTTTGCCTCCTCAGGAGCAAGATCGTATCGCGCAGTGGCTTCTCCAGGAGCTTCCTGATGAGGAGCTTTGGGACAAGCAATTTTCTCGGAGGCAAGATGCCTTAAGTAAACTTGCGGCTGAAGCACGCAAAGAACGAACATCCGGCAACACTACGGAACTTGAACCCAAGAGACTGTGAAATCCCATGCGACCCGGCGTTTCTGGGCCGCACATCGCGAGCTGCCGGTTGAGACTCGCGAAGCTCCTCGAAAGGCTTTTGCGCTGTTTCGTGACAACCCCGCACATGCCAGCCTCAATTTTAAGAGGGTCCACGCCTACGAGCCTGTCTACTCCGTCCGCGTGACGCGCTCCTTTCGCACGTCGGGCTCTTGGAGGATGGCGAGATCACCTGGTTCTGGATTGGTGCTCACGCTGCTTATGAGCGGCTTCTTGCTGCTTTGTAACTGCCTCCCACACGCCCTTTTCATTCGTGTGGATTCGTGGCTCTTGATGCGCTTCCAATGTGCGTACGGTGAAGGGTGCTCCAAAGGCGCGGAAAGTTTCCCGCAGCAGTCCTTCGATCGCAGCCGTGTTATCTGTCGCGAGCGCGACCACCGACGGCCCGGCGCCGCTTAGGCAGATGCCCAGCAGGTCGGGATGTTCCAACGATAAAGCCGCCTCCAGGCCCGGTACCAGATGCTTGCGAAACGGCTGGTGCAGACGGTCGTGCAGCGCTTCCCGCAGCAGCGAAAATTCGCCGCTTTGCAATGCTTGCAGCAGCAGCGCCACGCGCTGCAGATTGTAGATGGCGTCCTCGCGCGCCACACGGCTCGGTAACACGCCGCGCGAGTCCGGAGTTGATAAAGCCAGCTCCGGCGTGAGCACCACGAAGCGCAGCTCCCGCGGCCATTCGAGGCTTACCGCGAAGGCCGACCGGTCCGGCATCTCGCAACTGATCGTCAGCCCTCCGAGCAGCGCCGCCGCGACATTGTCCGGATGCGATTCGAGCGCGCACGCCGCGTTCAGCAAACCCTGCATCGGCAGCGGCTCGGCAATGGCTTCGTATAAACGCAAACCCGCCACAGTCGCCGCCGCACTGCTGCCGAGTCCGGCTTTCATGGGAATCTCGCTCTCGACGTCTACCGCGAGCGAGGGAAATGGTCCGCCACGCTGCCGGGCCGCGAAACGGAACGCGCGCTCGATGTAATTCTCGGCGTCGAGCGGTCCGCCGGCAAAGCGGAACCGAAGCTCGTCCGTGCCTGGCAGGAGGCGTGCTCGCAGCCGCAGATACAACCGCACAGCGACGGCAAGCGTGTCGAACCCCGGACCCAGGTTCGCGATCGAGCCGGGAACATGAATCCGAATTTCGGAGCCCGTATGCACCGCGGCGGGCGTCGGCTCCACGCATTCAATGGGCATGTGCCTCCGCGGCAGACGACACAAACCGATCGTCGGCCCCACTGTGCTGCTTGATGATGTAGTCGGTGTCTTTCAGAGCGTGGCCGGTAAGCACTGCCGCGATGTGGGCCTCCGGATCGATTTTGCCAGCGCGTACCAGTTTTCGGATCCCAGCCAGCGTGGTCGCCGACGCCGGCTCGCAGCCGATTCCGTCGCGCCCAATCATCTCCTTGGCTTCGCCGATCTCCTCATCGGTGACATCGGTCGCCATCCCGCCGGTGAATTCGAGCGCGTGCAGCGCTTTTTTCCAGGACCGAGGATTGCCGATGCGAATCGCCGTCGCTACCGTCTCCGGCTGCTCCACTGGCCGCAGCATCTTTCCGCCTTCCCGCCAGAGTCGTGCCAGTGGATTCGCTCCGACCGCCTGCACCACAACGATCCGCGGAACTCTTTCGATAAAGCCGAACCGGTGCAGTTCCTCGAATGCTTTCCCGAAAGCTGAAGAATTGCCCAGATTGCCGCCCGGGACCACCAGGAAATCCGGCACATGCCA
>DASVGP010000064.1:0-34076 GCA_036379475.1 Bryobacteraceae bacterium
CGAGGAAGTGGCGCATCTGGCCGATCACGTGATTCGGGTGCCGGTGACGCGCGAGCTGCTGTTGCCGCTCGTCGAAATCGTGCCGCTGCAGTTGCTGGCTTATCACATCGCCGTGCGGCGCGGCTGCGATGTGGATCAGCCAAGAAATCTGGCCAAGAGCGTGACGGTGGAGTGAGGCCTCAGGCGCCAGACCACTAGGGCAAATAGAAGCCCTATGGCAGCTCGCGCCACCGAACCAGACCATTTTCTAATTGAAGAATGAGCCTGAGGGCGGGGAGCGAAGCGATCCGCCGCGAGGCCTCCTTTCTGGTTCGTTTTGAAAAGCGTAAACAACAAGCGGGAAAGTGGGAAACGTGGTTTTTCGTTTTCCACTTTTCCGCGCCTCGCCGAGGCGGTGGGAATGTGGGAATCGCGGCAGCGATTTCCAAGGGCTGTGGGGGCCGTGGGAAACCTGGGTTTGGTTTTCCACGGCATCCATAGCCCGTCATTTCCAGCGCCCGCCCTCATGCGCTCCTCTTTTGCCGGAAACTGGCGAACAGTTTGCGTTTGGCTTCCTGCATCCGCTGTGCGCAATGCGTGTCGCTGTGCGTTCGCGACTCGGCCTGCAAGTGCTCCGGTGCAATGCCTGGCTTGAGATAACGGCGCCAGTCCGGTATGGCCTGCAAGTTCTCCCATGGGGTTGCGTAGCGGCGGTATAGGCGCCGCTGTTTGCCTTTGCGATCCGTGATGGTCTCCGGCACTGCGCAAGGCCGGTGAAAATTCAGATAGGGGTTCAAGTGCTCCCGATAGAATCCTGCGATCGCCTCTGCGTGAGCGGCCGCGATATAGCCGTAGCCCATGTGTTTGCGAATTACCGCACCGTTTTTGGCTTCTACCAGTCCGTTGTCGTTGGAACGCCGCGGGCGCGATTTGGTCTGCTGTACCAGCAGCTTGTTCAAAAGCCCGGCCACGTTGCGGTTGATAAACTCGCTTCCGTTGTCGGAGTGGAAGCCCAGCACCCGGAAGGGAAACTGCGCCAGCATGGCCTCCAGCACCGGCATCAGCCAGGTCTCGCTAATCTGCGCCGTGGCTCCCACTACCTGCCATTGCGTCACCTCGTCCACGGCGTCGATGTGATACACGCCCTTGACTCCCTCCAGATCGCCCTGATGCACCGTGTCCACGCGCAGAAAGCCCGGCCGGCCTTGCGGCTCCGGTTTGCGGCGCTCGCCGATGCCCAGTGCAACCGGCCGCGTCTTCTCATAGCGCAGCCGCCGTTCCCGGTAGTGGCGGCTGCGGCGCAGATTGTAGAGGTGGGCCACCGAAATCCCTGCCAGTCGCTCGTATCGTCGATCACCGTACTCCCGAAACTCGCGCTGCAGAATCTTCTGTGTTGCCGGTCCGCTCAGCGTTTCGTGTGCTTCGTCCGTTGCCGCCAGCTGTTCCACATCCCCAGCCGTGTAGCGCGTAGCAAAGCGATGCCGCCGGTAACTGCGCTCCCGCACCATCCCGTCCTTCAGATATCGCGCGATCAAACGCGTTACCTGCGCCCGGCTCAAACCCGTCATCTTCGCCAGATACCGCCGCAATAGCCCCTTGCTCTCCCGCCCCTGCTTCCAGTACTCCTGTTCGCACAACGTCCGGCCAATCCAGCCGTATAATTCTTCCCGATTCGCCGCCTCGAACCGCACCCCCTCGCTGGCTCTCAGAAACGCCCGGATCTGCTCCAGGCTCAACCGCTCCCCGTTTTGCACGCTGATCTTCAATCCTCAGCGTGCGGATCTCGCTCCTCTTCAGGCTCATTCTGCGTTAGAAACAAACTTCCGCTTCAGGCTCATCTCGCATTGGACAAGACTCCGGGAGCACCATTTCCCGCCAAAGTGGTATCCTATAAACGAATGAGCTTCCGGCGTCCGCGCCAGTGGGTTCGAGCCTCCCTCCTAAGAAGATTCCTTGTCTCTCGTGGCATGTGCTCATTTGTCCCCTAATTTTCTATTAGATGAAGTCTTCTGTCCAGATCTCCCGCGGTATTGAATCGTTGTATGGCACGCGCGATGAAAACATACGCTTGCTCGAATCGGAACTGAACCTGCGCACACAATTGCTCGATGGCGGCGCGCTCGAGCTCGAAGGCGAGGAGCCGCAGGTGCGGCGGGCCGAGCGGATTTTGGAAGATTATGTGGGCTTGGTGCAAGCAGGCTACGAATTCAATAACGGGGACCTGAACAGCTACCTGCGGGTAGCGACGACCGATCCGGAAGTGTCGCTGCGGCGGCTGGTGGAGAGCGGCAAATCGCGCTCGTTCGGCAAGAAAGTGCTGGCGCCGAAAACCGTCAACCAGCGGCGCTATATCGACGCCATCGAGCACAACGACCTCACGTTCGGCATCGGGCCTGCCGGCACGGGAAAAACCTATCTGGCGGTAGCCATGGCGGTTGCCGATTACCTGAATAAGCGCGTGAGCCGGATCGTGCTGACGCGGCCGGCGGTGGAAGCCGGCGAGCATCTCGGCTTTTTGCCGGGCACGGTGCAGGAGAAGTTCGATCCCTATCTGCGGCCGCTCTACGACGCGCTCTTCGACATGATCGATGCGGACAAAGTGGAGAAGCTGGTGGAGCGCAACACGATCGAAATCGCACCGCTGGCGTTTATGCGGGGGCGCACGCTGAACGATTGCTTCATTATTCTCGACGAGGCGCAGAACACGAGCATCGAGCAGATGAAGATGGTGCTCACGCGGCAGGGGTTCAATTCAAAGATGGTGGTGACCGGCGACCAGACACAGATCGATCTTCCGGGCGGCAAGAGAAGCGGCCTGCTGAATGCCGTGGACGTCCTGCGCGGAGTGGAAGGGATCTCATTCGTGTATTTTGACGAGCGCGATGTGGTGCGCCATTCGCTGGTGCAGCGGATTGTGAAAGCGTATGACCGCTATGGCGAGATGACGGGAGCGGGCCGACAGCTTTCGCTCAAATTGGGCAGCGCCCAACCGGCGACCGCCGCGCTAGAGACGGAGTGCCCGCCGGCGGCTTGAGAGAACCATGACGCCCGCTACCGCGGTGCTGTTCGTTGCAGTACCGCCAAACGTGAAATTCAGCGCCGAGGAGAAGCGCGCGCTGAAGAGCTTTGCCACTACGCTCGCCAAGCGCGTGGCCGCTGGGCGCGGCTTCACTTGCGCCATCACCAACGACGAAGCGCTGCGCAATTTGAATAAGACTTTTCGCGACCGCGACTATGCCACCGATGTGCTCTCGTTTCCCGCTTCCCGCGACCACAGCGACTGGGGCGATATCGCCATCTCGGCCGAGCGTGCGGCGGAGCAGGCCGAGCATTTTGGCCATTCCAAGCTCGACGAAGTCCGCATCCTGATGCTGCACGGGGTGCTGCATCTGACCGGCATGGATCACGAACACGATGGAGGAGAGATGGCGCGGGCCGAAAGCAAGTGGCGCGCCGAATTTGGGCTGGAGCAGGGCCTGATCGAACGCTCGTCGGCGGATTTCGAGGCGGGATGATGCAGGGGATTTGTCTGGGGCTGGCGGTGGCGCTGACGTGCGTGCTGGCGTTTGTGTCCTACGTTCAGCTTCTCTATTTGGAATCGCTGCGGTTGTTGAAGCGAGAGACTCCGTCGCTCGAATATTTCCGCGAGCATCTGGAGGACCGGATCGGCCTCGACGCCGAGCGCGGCTCGCTTGCCTTCTCGTTGATCAAACATGTGCTCCTGGTGCTGGTCGGCGTGCTGTATTTATGCGGTTTGCTTCGCCCCGAGGCGCCGCCATGGCAGAGCGTGCTGGAAGCAATCGGCTGCGGCTGCCTGGCGATGCTCGTCAGCACGTATTTTGTTCCGCATTTTCTTTACCGCAGAACCAAGGGACTGTGGCTGGCAAGGGTGTTGCCGATTGCGAAGCTGTTGGCCGCGCTGGCTTCGCCTGCCGCGGCGCTCATCCGGCTATTTCAATCCTTACTAGACTTGGACCACGCCCCCCGGGGGGAGAGCGCGCCCGGCGATTCGGTGGAGCACATCGAAGCGCTGATCACGGCGGGCGCCGAAGAAGGCATATTGGAGGAAGAAGACCGCAAGCTGATCCATTCGGTGGTTGCGTTTGGCGATAAAGACGTGCGGGAAGTGATGACGGCCCGGCCTAATATCGTCGCCATTGCGGTGGACCGGCCGCTCGAAGACCTGCGCCAGCTTGTCATTCACGAGCAGTTCTCGCGCATTCCGGTTTACGAAGGCGGCATCGACAACGTCATCGGGTTCGTACACGTCCGCGATATGTTCGAACTCGATCCGGAACAACGGCAGCAGAAAACGGTGCGCGATTTGATGCGGCCGATTCATCTGGTCCCCGAAACCAAGCCGGTGAACGATCTGCTGCGCGACATGCAGCGGGACGGCTCGCACATTGCCATCGTGATCGACGAATACGGCAACACCGCCGGCGTCGTGACCATGGAAGACCTGGTTGAGGAGATTCTAGGCGAGATTCATGACGAGCACGAGCCGGGAAGAGATGTGAGAGAGGAAGGCGAGCGGATCTTTGTCACCTCGGGCAGCCTCGACCTCGACCGTTTGCAGGAGCTGCTGAATTTCCGTCCCAATGGCGAGACGGAATCGACCACGATCGGCGGTCTGGTCACCGAATGGCTGGGCCATTTACCGCACGCGGGTGAGGTAGTGGAGCGTAGCGGGATTCGCATTGAAGTGATCGCGGCAAACGACCGGCGAGTGGAGCAGGTGCGGGTGTCCCGGGTAGGGGCGCCTGTGGCGGCAGAAAAGTGAGCGATTCCGCGCACCGGATGGGATTCATTTCCCTCGCCGGCCGGCCCAACGCCGGGAAATCCACGCTGCTCAATGCGTTGGTTGGCGAAAGAGTAGCGATTACGGCGCCCCAGCCGCAGACCACACGGACGTCGCTCCAGGGCGTGCTCACCACGCCGGAGGCGCAGCTTGTTTTCATCGATACGCCGGGCATCCATAAATCCGACACGCTGTTTAACAAGAAGATGATGCAGACGGTGCGCGCGGCGCTGGCGGACCGTGATTTGATTCTCTTTGTCGCCGATGCGGCGAAACCGATTTCCGAAGAAGACGAGCAGGCTATCGATGCGCTGCCCAAATCGGCGAAAGCGGTTCTGGCGCCAAATAAGATCGATCGCGTTGCGGACAAGCGCCTGTTGCTTCCCCTCATCGAGCGCTACATGAGCTGCTTTCCTTTTGTCGAAGCGATTCCGGTATCGGCCCGGAATGGAGCCGGCATCGACGAGCTTAAGCGCGCGCTGATCCAGCAGTTGCCCCAAGGCCCGCCGCTATTTCCGCCGGATTATGTGACCGACCAGCCGGTCCGGTTTCTTGCCGCCGAGATGATCCGCGAGCGCATTCTCTATGCAGTAAAGCAGGAAGTGCCGCATGCCGCCGCTGTGCTGATTGACCAATGGGAAGAAACAGCGCGCCTGGTTCGGATCGCCGCAACCATTTACGTGGAGCGGCCTGGACAGAAGACGATCTTAATCGGGCATGGCGGGCAGGTGTTAAAAAAAATCGGATCGGAAGCGCGCGTGGAAATCGAGAAGCTCGTCGGGACGAAGGTTTTTCTGTCGCTGTTCGTAAAGGTGAAACCGAAATGGCGGGAAGATCCGTCTTTTTTGAACACGGTCGATTGGCGATCGATGATAGGCTCAGAGCAATGAAACGTTTCCTTGCTTCAGCGGCCATGGCCGCCACGCTGCTGGCGTCCGCCGGGTGGGCCGATCAAAATACCGACAACCGCATCTCCGACCAGGTGCGTATCAAGCTGGCAGAGAACCCGGATGTGAAAGGTGGCGCTCTGGATGTGACCGTACATAATGGCGTCGTCGTGCTCAAAGGCCGCGTCGATACGGCCAAAGGGAAGCGCAAGGCGACCAAGCTTGCGCACAAGGTCAAAGGCGTCAAGAAGGTTGAGAACGATCTCAAAGTCGGCCCGCCGAGTTAAAACGAAACAGAACCCCGACCGTGAGGGAGGGGATACCTTGAAAACATTCTGTATCGCGCTGGCATTCCTTTCTGTTTTCCCTCTCTTCGGCCAGCAAACGCCGAATGGCAAGGACCGGCTCGTCGCGGCGGGGCGGCTTTGGGTTACGGTTCGATATTTTCATCCTCATATTGCGGATGGCGCCGCCGGCTGGGACACCGCGTTGGTGCGTAACCTGCCGGCTATTCGTGCCGCGAAGAGCCCGGCGCAGTATGTTCGCGCGCTGCAATCGATGCTGGATGTCCTGCACGATCCGGCAACTTACGCATTCGTGCATTCCGCGCAGCCCACGGGAAGCACCAGCCTGAAATACGAAACGGCATCGGGCGGCACGCTGATTGTCTCCGAAACCAGCGGCAAATCGGAATCTAATGAGGCCGGCCGGCTGCAAAAAGCGATTCGTCAGGCGCGTGGGATCGTTTTCGATCTGAGGACCGATGGTCAGTTATCTCAGTTACTCGATGAACCGGCGGTTGCGAACGAATTGGCGCGTGCGCCTCTTGACGGGCCGGGCGAGCGGATCTGGGTGCATCATGGTCTGCCGCCATTGCCGGGATCTCCGGCGAGCAGGTTTTATTCGGCCTTTGAGACCAAACCGGGGCCGCATTTCGGCGGCGATCCGGCTGCGAAGCGGCATCGGCTGGTGTTTCTCATCGGACAGCATTCGCATCTTCCCGCACTCGCCTTGGCGCTGGCCAAAAACGGACAAGCCACGATTTTGAGCGATTCCGCTCATTATGCGATGGATGGCGTCGAAACCATGCGCATCGATATGGGAATGGGCGTGAAGGCAGTGATCCGGCTTTCCGAACCGGTCTTTGCGGATGGCACGGGCATGCCGGAAATTCAGCAGATTACTCCCAGGCGTGCATTGGAGCAGGCTACGGCCGCACTTTCCCGGCCCGCCGCCTTCGGACGGGCAAAACCGCTACCCGCATATCCGGCGCCGCGCATTGGGCGCTATGAGGCCACCACGGCTTATCCTTCCACCGGCTACCGCATCCTCGCGGCTTACAAAATTTGGGGAGTGTTCCATTACTTCTTCGCCTATCGCGACCAGATGGACGAAGATTGGGATGCGGATTTTCAAAAGTACCTTCCTGAGATCGCCGGGGCACGCGATGCGCAAAGTTACAATCTGGCTATCGCGGAGTTTGTTTCCCGTACACGTGATTCCGATACACACTTACAAAGCGAGACGTTAAATGCTTACTTTGGAGAAGCGCCCCTCGGTATTCACCTTCGGCTGATTCAAAACAAGCCGGTAGTGACCGACATTGTCGATCCCGCTGCGAGGAAAGCGGGCTTGCGGCCGGGCGATGTCGTGATGAAAGTGGATGGCGAAACGGTTTCGGATCGCGCCAACCGCGAAGCGAGATACGTTCCGGCTTCGACGCGGCAATCGCTCGGTTATCTCGTGCTGCGGCGCGTGTTGAACGGCCCGGATGGTTCCAGCGCCGCGCTGACCATTGAAGACCACGACGGACAGATCAAACAAATCAAGCTCAAACGGAGCAAAACGTTCCTGTCCGCACTCCGACATCAGCGCAGCGGCGCAGTGGTGAAGATTTTACCGGGAAATATCGGATACGCCGATCTGGACCGCCTCGCGCCCGATCGGGTCGATGCAATGTTCGACCGGCTCCAGCACACTAAAGCGATCGTTTTTGACATGCGCGGCTCCCCGCATGGTACCGCGGGGAAGATCGCCGCGCGGCTGGCGGCCAAACCGGGGGTTCCGGCGGCGATTCTTACCGGAATACTCAATCTGGCACCCGATCTGCCGAATGGCGAACCGGCGACGCAAAGCGCGACTTACTTCTTTATCCAACGAGTTCCGCGGAGCGCCGAGCCGCGCTATTCAGGCAAAACCGTCATGCTCATCGACGAACGCACGATGGGTTTAGGCGAGCGTGCGGCCTTGCTTTTCGAAGCTGCAAACCGGACCAGGCTCATTGGCTCGCCGAGCGCCGGCGCGGGTGGAGACACTACGAATTTCGCCGTACCCGGCGGAATCGTGATTTCGTTCTCCGGGCTGGACGTGCGCGGTGCGCGCGGTGGGCAAGTGCAGCGGCTGGGCTTGCAGCCGTCGTTCCGGGCTGTACCCACGATTGCGGACATACGCACAGGCCGCGACGAAGCGCTGGATACCGCGGTCGAATTTCTTTCGCAAAGCCGCTGAAGCGGCACGATTTGCTAAACTGGATGCTTTATGGCAAAGGTTTGTGAAATCTGTGGCCGCGGACCGCAATTCGGGCATCGCATCAGCCATGCCCACAACGTCACCAAGCGCCGCTGGAATGTAAATCTGCAGACCGTGCATGCGCTGGTCAACGGCGCCGGAAAGCGGCTGCGCGTCTGCACTTCCTGCATCCGCAACGGCAAAGTACAAAAAGCCCCGCTCGCTTAGGCGCACCAGGTCGCTTACGCTTCCGGCTCGGTTTCGATGGCGCACGTATTCACCACTTCTTATCTCGACGAGTCGTTGGCGGTGCTACGCCAGTACAAGCAATCGGCCGAGCGCGCTATCGCGCAGGTCCAGGACGAGCAGCTATTCGCGACGTTTGACGGGGAGATGAACTCGATCGCCATCATCATGAAGCACATGGCGGGCAACATGCGCTCGCGCTGGACGGATTTCCTAACCAGCGACGGCGAAAAACCGGACCGCAACCGCGACAGCGAATTCGTCGATCCGCCCAAGACGCGCGCAGCCTTGATGGGAGTCTGGGAAGACGGCTGGAAGCGCTTGTTCGGAGCGCTGGAGCCGCTGACGGACTCGGACCTTAGCCGGACGGTCGCGATTCGCGGCGAGCCGCATTCGGTCATGCAGGCGATCAATCGCCAGATTGCGCATTATGCTTCGCACTGCGGACAGATTATCTTTCTCGCCAAGCATTTCGCCGCGGATCATTGGCAATCATTGAGCGTGCCGCGTGGACAATCGGCGGAATTCACCCGCCGCGTGCACGCGGGCGAGGCAAGCCAGCGCTAGCTGGTTTAGAATCAAAAGAAGCTGAATCTCGGTCCCTTAGCTCAGTTGGTTAGAGCGCTGCTTTCACACAGCAGAGGTCGCAAGTTCGAGTCTTGCAGGGACCACCATCGCATCGCTACTCCGGTTCTGTACCGCGGAATGCGATCACAAAATATTGCGCGGGCGTATCACCAACGTTTTTCCACCCGTGGCGGTTTTCCGAAGCGACGTAGATAACTCCTCCCGGTCCTACTCTCGTGCTTTGCCCGGAGATCGTGGCCTCCAACGTTCCTTTCTGCACCAACGTCATTTCTTCCCAGACGTGCGAGTGCGGCGGATGCGGCATCTCGCCGGGCGCAAGGGTGGTGATGTGCAGGTCGATATGAAAGCGATCGTGCGTCAGGCCGTCGAGCACCTGCCGTGTCTGGTTGTGTGTCTTGGGATTCGTCCGCTCGTGCAGCGAATCGAAGGGATAACACTTGGAGGGGAGCACCGTATCTTTATGGTGCGGCCGGGCCGCATCTGCCGCTTGAGCCGCCGCCAGCAAGCCGGGCAAAAGCAGGGCCAAATCTCTTCGCGAGCAATCCATATGCGTCGATTGTAGCGAGTTAGCATCCTGACGGCTCTATCTCTTTGGAGGAATCATTTGCCGGAAAAGAAAACTATTCAGCGAGCCAAGCGCGACAAAGCTCAAGGCAAGGCCCCGACGACACAAGCCGGAGAGTTCGTACGCGAGGAGATGGACCACATCCGCAAGGGTAAGCATGGAGCGCGATCCAGCAAGCAGGCGATCGCCATCGGGCTTTCCAAAGCCCGGCGCTCGGGCGTCGATTTGCCGGCGCCGAAGAGAGGCACGGCTTCCACGGCGACTCGCAAAAAAGCGCAGCGCGACTTAGAAAAAGGCCGCAGCGGCAGGAAAACGAAGGTGTCGGCGAAGCGCTCCCAAGCACGGCGGAAAGCGCTGAAGAAGGAGCCGCGGTCGGCGGCATCCAAGAGCGCTCTTTCGAAGCAGGCGAAGCGGGCCGCTTCCAATCGGCGCTCACGCGGGAAGGCGACGGCGGCCAAAAAGCGGCGCCGCTAAAACAGGTGGCCTAATTTTTCGCGCTTGGCTTTCAAATATTCGGCCGTCGTCGCGAGAGGCGGCACAATAATGGGCGCCCGCTCGACGACGCGGATGCCGGCGCTCTCAAGCGCCGCCACCTTCTCGGGATTGTTCGAGAGCAGGCGGATCTCGCGGAGGCCAAACTGTGTTAGGATTGCGGCCGGAAGCGCGTAGTCGCGCAGATCGGCCGCAAACCCCAGACGCTCGTTCGCTTCCACCGTATCCAGGCCCTGGTCCTGCAATTCATAGGCGCGGAGTTTGTTGAGCAGGCCAATGCCCCGCCCTTCCTGGTGCTCGTAGATCAGCAATCCGCGGCCCTCCCCGGCGATTTGGTCGAGGGCGAGTTCGAGCTGAGAGCGGCAATCGCAGCGCAGGCTATGAAAAACGTCACCGGTCAGGCACTGGGAGTGAATGCGCACCAGCGGCGGCCCCAGCGCGGCGGAAAGATCGCCTAGCGTCAGCACAACCGCCTCCTCGGTTTCCGCAGGGCGCACGAGTTCGAATCCGAAGATTCGAAAATGGCCAAATCGGCTGGGGAAATCGGCCTCGGCAACTTTGTTTAGGGTAAGTTCGGGCAAAGTGATCCTAACTGGTGTGGAAGTTTAAGACAATATTATAGAAAGCCCGAGAGGAAACCCTGACCCAACAGCAATTAGCGGCGCTCCTGCTCAAGGTCGCCGTTTCCGCATCCATCGCCAGCATCCTCATGCGCTTCGGGAGCATTCAACGAATCCTGCTGCGCGATGAGCGCACGGTGGCCGACCGGCTCCAGCTCGCCTTCATCTTTTCGGTGCTCTATGGGGCCAGCGCGGCGGTTCGCATCCTCAGCCCGCAGCAGTATCAGGCCATCGATCTGGCTTTCGAGGGCGCGCTGATCGCGGGCATGCTGGGCGGCTATGTGAGCGGCCTGGTCACCGGACTTTGCGTCTGCCTGCCCGACATGTTCACCGGCAGGTTCATGTCGATGCCGCTGTTTGCGGCCGCGGGGCTGATCGGAGCGCTGATGCATGATTTAGCCGAGCAGCGCAAAGATATCTGGAATTTCTCGCCCTTCATCGATCTGAATCTTTATCATCTGATCAAGCAGACGGTGCTGTTGAGGCGTCGTCGCGTCCAGCGGCCGGCGATCGCGCCGGGCGCTTTTAATGTCGGCTGCAACATCCTGATCGTCCTCGCCGAAGTTCTGCGCTGGGCGGTGAACCGTATGTTTCCCGCTCACGGCACCTTCTTTTTGTTTGACCGTATTCGCGCGGATTCGTGGTTATTTGTAGCCTGTATGGCAACGACTCTCTTCACAGTCGCGCTCCCGTTACGGATCTGGAGCAGCTTCCGTGCCGAGCGGCAGTTGGAAGAGGAGCGCGCGCGGCTGAACGAGGCCCATCTGGCCGCACTGACCAACCAGATCAACCCTCATTTTCTGTTCAACACTCTCAACTCCGTTTCCACGCTGATCCGCGTCGATCCCGCTCGCGCCCGGAGCATGGTTTATCAACTCTCCAACATTCTGCGGCGACGGCTGCGCAAGACTGATAACTTCGTGCCGCTGCGCGAAGAGATTTCCTTCATCGACGATTACCTTGCCATCGAGATGGTCCGCTTCGGCGACAAATTGCGCTTTGACAAACAGGTCGATGCTGAAGCGCTTGACCGCCTGGTGCCGAGCATGATCCTGCAGCCGATCGTCGAGAACTCGATCAAGCACGGTCTGGCCAGCAAAGTGGACGGAGGCGAAGTGCGGTTGCGCATCTGGCTGGAGGCCGAGCGGCTGCACATTTCTATTGAAGATAATGGCGTCGGCATTCAGGAAGCGGCACTGGGTACGCTCTTCAACAGCGGCATCGGCGTGAGCAACGTGAACGAGCGTCTGCGCGTTTTGTTTGGGAGCGGCTACCGCATGCGCATCGCGAGTACGCCCGGCGAAGGTACTGAAACGTTGATTGAAATTCCGGAACTCGAAAGCTATGCCGCCGGCGAAAACGGCAGCGGTGCGGCGGCTTCCGAACCCGCAGCGGCGCGCAGCCGGATTCGGAGTTAAGCCTGTGCTCTCTCCGCCTCAATCCCCGCCAGCACGCCGCGCATATAAGAAAAACTCTTCTGCATGCCGGGCATTGGGTCTTCAGGATGAACTTCGTATTCCAGATTGACACAGCCGCCGTACTTCATTTTGATCAACTGCAGGAATATCTGCGGAAACGGAATCTTGCCGTCTCCCACGGCGACCTGACTTGATTTCACACGCATATTGGCGAGATCCTTGGCGTGCATGTCGAGCAGGCGCGGGCCAACTTCGGCGATGGTCTTCACAATATCCACGCCGGTGCGGACGGTATGGCCAATATCGATGCAGCATCCCATGCGCGGGTCGAGATGGCGGACAATCTTGAGCACGCTTTGCGGCGTGGGGAAATGTTTGTCTTCGGGTCCGTGATTGTGTACCGCGAGTTTGATGTCGTATTCCTTGACGAATTTTTCCAGCTTGGGCAGCGTGACCTGAGTGGGGCCGGCAACGATAAGCGGAAATCCCGCGCGCTTGGCGTACTCGAACTTGCGGCGCATATCGTCTTCATCGTCCTTAAGGAAATAGACGGCGCCGCAGCCCACCAGTATGATTCCGGCGTCCTTGAATTGTTCGATCGCATCCGCGATCTCGCCGGGCGTACTGTTGAGCGGCAGATGCGCCGACGGCTTGATATTCAGGTAGGGCGTCCCGAGCCCCAGCGTCATTTTGATCGCCTGGGAACGCGGAAACTTCCGAAGCGAATAGGAGGCCACGCCGAGTTTGAAATGAGAGCCGCCAATGTGATACTGCTGCGCGCGTAACAAAGGAGCGCCCGCCGCCAGCGCGGCCGCGCCCATGGCCGACTTGAATAAGTCCCGTCTGTTCACGAATGTAAGCATATCGCGAAGAGGAACAAAGCATCTGTGTATTCGCGTGATCATCGCCTGAAATAATGGGGGTAGGATGTTTGGTACCCTGCTTTCGGCCATTGCGTTCGCCGCTCTGACGCTCGCGCCGCATGCCGCCGCTTCGACTCCCACGGTTACGGTACAGCGCGTGCCGGATCACGGCATTCAACCCGAAGCCGCGGTCGATCGCACAGGCACGGTTCACCTCATCTATTTCAAAGGCGATCCCAAAGCCGGCAATCTTTACTATTCACACTCGCGCGACGGAATTAGGTTTTCCGCGCCCATTCGCGTGAACTCAGTTCCCAACACCGCCATCGCCGTCGGCAACATTCGCGGTGGGCGGATCGCCGTCGGACCCAGCGGCCAAGTCTATGTGGCTTGGAACGGCTCTTCGGTCGCCCAGGCGGCGAATGGCGGGCGCACACCCATGCTTTTTTCCCGTCTGAACGCACAAGGCACGGCATTCGAGCCGGAACGCAATCTGGTTCACACGGCTTACGGCATCGATGGCGGAGGCGGCGTGGCGGCCGATAGCAAGGGCAACGTCTACGTCTTCTGGCACGCCCCGATTGCCGGCAAGCGGGGTGAGCAGTTCCGACGCGTTTGGGTAACGCGCTCGAAAGATAACGGAAAGACCTTTGCGCCGGAGCACATCGCTTTCGATAAACCCACTGGCGCTTGCGGCTGCTGTTCTCTCGACGCGGCAACGGACCCGGAGGGCCGCGTGTTCGTTCTCTTCCGGTCCGCCAAACAGATTGTCCATCGCGACATCTATCTGCTCGAGTCGAAGGACCATGGCACTACTTTCACCGGTTCGGACATCGCGAAATGGAACGTCGGCTATTGCGTGATGAGCGCCGAAGCGTTCGTAAATGGCCCGGCGGGCACATTTGCCGCCTGGGAAAGCCATAAGAAGGTGCAGTTCGGGCGCATCGATCCCGCCACGGGGCAGGTTCCGAATGCAGTTACGATCAATCAGGCTACGGACGAAAAATATCCGGCGCTGGCCGAAAACCAAGCTGGCGATCTGCTGGTCGCCTGGACGGACGGCATGGGCTGGGACCGCGGCGGATCGCTGAGTTGGAAGCTAGTCAATCGCTCGGGCAACGCCGCCGGCGATCCGCGCGTGATCCCAGGCGTCCCCGCCTGGAGCCTGATCGCGGCTTATCCCCGTAAGGACGGCAGCTTCGAGATTCTATATTAGTGCGCGTGTGCGGCGCTTTCGCGCCATTTGATATTGCAACCGACGCTGGGCATTTGACGGGCTTCGACTGGTTCTCCCTCCAGCACCGCGTTTATCGCCGCCCGCAGATCGCGCCCGGTGACCGGGATGCCGTTATTCGGACGGCTATCGTCTAATTGGCCTCGATACACCAACTGCCGCGAGTCGTCGAAGAGAAAGAAATCCGGCGTACAGGCGGCGGTATAGGCTCGTGCGACGTCCTGAGATTCGTCATAGCAATAGGGAAAAACGAAGCCGATCTCCGCGGCCTGCTCGCGCAAACCCTCCGGCGCATCGCCGGGATAAGCATGCGCATCGTTTGCCGAAATCGCAACTATGCCGATCGATTTTCCCCTGTAGTCGCGCCCGATCTGCGCCAGCTCGCGCTGGGTGTGCTTCACGTAGGGGCAATGGCGGCAGATGAACATGACGAGCAGGGCTTGTTTGTCGTCGAAATCGCGGATACTGACGGTCCGCCCTGAGGTCACCTCCGGCAGCTCAAAATGCGGCGCCGGCGTGCCCAAGTCCAACATCGTCGATTCAGTGCGTGACATAAACTCTCGTTCCAGCGTAGCAACCAGTGGAATTTGATCACAACCACTCGCGGGGTGCGGACGGGCAAACGAGCGGAGCTGGGAATCGATGCAGGTAACGGAACTTACGTCGGAAGGTCACCATTACGGATTGGAGGACCCAAACGATGTGTGATTATTCCCTCTATACGATTCCGAACCGCCTGGCGCAGGAAGGTGAAGATTTGATCCTTCACAAGTTCGCGACGGGCACATTAGGCTTTGCTTCCGTATCGGATCTCAAACTAGGAGAACAGCCGAAGACGGAGCCGGGAGGCTTTTGGTCCAATATTAAAGCGCTCTTGTCGCTGCGGCCGTGCCCGACAGTGGCGGCGGTCTGCATCCCTCCGGGAGCGCGGCTGGTGGTGACCGACGTGCCCCAAAAGGTGCAAAGCTGCCTTCAGATAGGCCCCATCGAAACCGCGGAGTTCACGGAGATTTCCAGCCGGAAATACTCGTATCGTGATGCCTTGGTGTTTCCCGGCGGAAGGCGCGTGCTGCTCCAGCGGCTACCCGAAGGCGTTCGAGCCCATGTGCTGTCACTCGCTCCGGAGTCCGAGCCAATGGAACAGGTGGAAGAAAGCGTCTTCGCAATGTCGTCTACTTAATCTCCGCGGTCGCTTACGCTTCCGGCTCGTAAGCTGATTCGCCTCATTACGAAGCGGATCGGGAGCCTGGCTGCCGCCCTGGTGTTTTCACCGGAAACAGAGGGCGGCAATGCGCATCGATCTCGCGCTTTCATCTGGACCCGAAGCGGATCGGCATCATGCCCATGGGGGACCAGCCGCCGCATCGCAGCAAGAAGAAAATGTGGGACGGCATCTGCCTGGTGCTGGTGGTTTCCAAGCATCGGTAGCGCAGCTCGATACGTATCAGCCGATCAGCCCTTCCGAAACCATGAGTTCCGCGTTCAACACGGCGGCTCCGGCAGCACCGCGGATGGTGTTGTGGCCGCAAGCGACGAACTTCGCATCGAGCACCGGACATTCGCGAATGCGCCCGACAAAGACCGGCATGCCGTTTTCCCGCATCGCGTCGCGCCGCGGCTGAGGCCGGTCCTGCTCCTGCATGCAGATCAGCGGATGTACGGGCGCGCTCGGAAGCTGCTTCTGCTGTGGTACTCCGCAAAAATGCTCCATCGCATGCCGAATATCGGAGATCGACGGCCTGGCGGACAGTTCGACCGAAGCCGCGACCATATGCCCATCTACCACCGCGACGCGGTTGCAGTGTGCGCTAATCCGCGCCGGAAGCGGCTGAAAACCATCAGTCGAGATGCTGCCCAAAATCTTCTGCGTCTCGCGCTCCATCTTATCTTCTTCGCCGCCGATGAAAGGCACCACGTTGCCCACAATGTCCATGGAAGCCACGCCCGGATATCCGGCGCCCGAGATGGCCTGCATGGTGGTCGCGATGACGCGTTCGATGCCGAATTTTTCCAGCGGCGCGAGCGCCATGGTAAGCACGATGGTGGAGCAGTTCGGATTGGTGACAATCGCGCCCTTCCAGCCGCGATTCTTTCTCTGCACCGGAATGATGGACAGATGGCCGGCATTGATCTCGGGCACGATGAGCGGCACGTCGGGCTCCATGCGATGGTTGCGCGAATTGGAAACGACAATATGGCCGGCCTCGGCGAATGCGCGCTCGATTTCGGTCGCAACGGATGCATCCATCGCCGAAAAGACAACCTGGGGCGCGTTGCCGGGCTTGCATTCGGAGACGAAAGTCTCGGCCGCAGCATCGGGCATCGCGCCGTCCAGTTTCCAGGCTGTTGCCTCGCGCAGCTTCTTGCCCGCCGAGCGGTCGCTCGCGCCGAGCCAGGTCAATTTGAACCACGGATGGCCTGCGAGAAAACGTATAAAATGCTGGCCCACCATTCCGGTGCCGCCAAGAACACCAACTTCTATCGGTTTCATACCGGTTCTGTCAAAAGCCTTTCGACGAGCATGCGATAAAGCCCGACCGCTTCGAGCAAATCCTTTTTTGAGATGCGTTCCTCCGCCGTGTGCGCCACGTGAATGCTTCCCGGACCGAGCAAAAACGGCTTGCCCCAGGCACCCGCGAAGGCGGGAATATCGGTGGTGAAGGCGACCACCGTGGTTGCGAATCCGTCCACCGAGCCCAGGCGTACCGGCGGGATGAAGAGAACTTCTTTGGCCTCCGCATCGGGACGCACCGCTGATTCGATGGATCTTCGCAATTCCGCGGCGTCGTCCACGACGCGAATCAGAATCTCCGCGCGCGCCTCGTCGGGAATCACGTTGGGCGCGCGCCCGCCTTCGATGGTGCCGATGTTCAAGGTGCTGGGGCCGAACAGGGAATCCGAAGGGAGGCTCACGCGGCGGATCCGTTCGAGAGCATTTAAGAGTTTTTCGATGGCGGATTCGCCGAGTTCCGGATAGGCCGAATGCGCCATGCGGCCGTGCGCGGCGATCTCGTAGCGCAGCGTTCCTTTCGAGCCGAGTGCAAGACGGTTCTCGGTAGGCTCGCCGTTAATCAGAAATTGCGACCCGCGGCTCAGATGCGCGGCGCGCAAAGCACCGGCGCTGTTTCGTTCTTCGCCCACGACAAATAGAAGCCCGAAATCGCGCCGTCCGGTTGCCAGCAGTTCTTCCGCCGCCCCGATCATGGCCGCGATAATTCCCTTGGCGTCGCAGGCGCCGCGTCCCCAGATGTACTCGGCGTCTTCGCGCGCAGGAATAAAGGGCGGCACCGTATCCATATGGGTGGAAAGCACCACGCGCGGATCGCCGAAGGAGACGAAGACGTTCTGGCGGCCGGCTTCGACCTCCATGCGCTCGGCTCGGCCGTCGAGGCGCCGCGCCAGGTCGCCAAGCATGTCGAATAGAAAATCCGACACCTCGCGCTCGTTGCCTGTAATCGATTCCATGCCGATCAGGCGCTTGGACAGTTCGAATACATGCATGCTTAGCGGGACAGGGGGGCAGAATTAAGACGTTTGAAGTATCAGAATATCAGAGGCAGGGCGGATCCAGCGGCCGTTTCGCTTATGACCCGGGCTCTTTCTCGGCCACTATGATCCGGGAGGCTCGTGAGTATATGATGCGGTTAGCAAGCCTTGCGACACACATCCGACGCGATTGGCACACGGGCAGGAAGACAGCGCCGGCTGGCGCAAATGCAAAGCATGATTGTCGCGCCGGGGCTGATTGGGCGAACGCTTTGGCTGCTGAGGCGCTCCTTTGTTGCCGCCTTCGACGATAACTGCTTCAGTATTGCCAAAGGAGCGGCCTATTCGTTCCTGCTCTCGATTTTTCCGGTGCTGACGGCGCTGACGTCGATTCTGGTGACGGTGCAGGCGCAATCGGTGCTGCACGTGATTCAGCACTTCATGGCGCAGGTGGCGCCGCCGGGCACCGAACACCTGATTCTAGGCCGGCTTCAGACCGGCTCGAAGCCGATTGCGCTGCCGATTGTGGCTTTTGTGGTGGCTCTCTGGGCCGGTTCGGGAGCCATGATCAGCCTCATGGAAGGGTTTCAGGCGGCCTATCGTCTGCCTTCCGGCAGGCCGTTTCTCAAGGAACGCGCGATGGCGATTTTTCTGGTGATTGTCGCCGCGGTACCGGCGGTCATGGCTTCTTCGTTAATTCTGTTCGGCAACCGCGGCGAGGCTGCGTTTATTCATTGGATCGGCGTATCTCGGGACCTGAACGAATTCAGTGAACCGCTGAGAATCCTGTGGCGCGTGGTGCAGTACCTGGTCGCGTTTTGCGGCACCACGTTCGTTACCGGCTTGCTGTATTATTTTGGCGCCAACCATCGCCCGCTGGCGGCAGGACACCGCGGCAAGCGATGGTCGCGGTTCGCTCATGTCTGGCCTGGCGCTTTTGTGGCGACTGTGCTTTGGCTGGCCGCAACAGCCGCCTTCGCCTGGTATGTAGGACACCGGATCTCCAGCTATAACGTCTTTTATGGCAGTATCGGCGCCGTGATCGTGTTGATTATTTGGCTGTATCTGATCGCCTGCATAGCGCTCATCGGATGCGAATTCAACGCCGAGCGCGAGCGTGCCGCCGCATTGCGCGCCCGGTGACCAATTACGATGCTATTCTGAATCCCGATGACGAAGACAGACGCCCGATTCAAGCTCACGCGCGGCCTCAGCGACCGGGATCTGGAAAACATTATGCGCGTGCATTCGGTATTCGGCATGCTCACCACGCGCGTTGCCGATTCCGGCGACGAAGTCTTCGTGATCTACGACGCCTCCCGGCTGACCTTGCCTGAAGTTCGTGGCGTGCTCGAAGAGCACGGGATTCCGATTCAATAGCCCGCAATGGCGCGGACCGAGTCGATCTTCCTTCGGCTGCTCGGTCTGATTTATCTTGCGGCCTTCGCGTCGTTGTGGCCGCAGATCCTTGCGTTAGTCGGTTCCACCGGCATCCGTCCGGCGCAGCAGTACTTCTCCTCCGTTTATGCCGAAATCGGCGCCCGAGCCTTCCGGGAACTGCCCACTCTGTTCTGGTTTGGCCAGAGCGACGGCGCGCTGCTTGCATTCTGCATCGCCGGATGCGCGGCATCGCTGTTTCTGGTCGCGGGTTTTTTCTCACGCTGGGCGGCTATTGCGTGCTTCGTCCTGTATCTCTCGATGGTGAATGCCGGTCAGCCGTTCACCGCGTTTCAATGGGACGCGTTGCTGCTCGAAGCCGGTTTCCTGGCGATTTTTTCCGGATCGCCCTGGCTCGCCTGGGCATACCGGTTCCTGCTGTTTCGGCTGATGTTCGGCTCAGGCCTAGTCAAATTGCTTTCGGGAGATGCGGCCTGGCGGAATCTGCACGCGCTGCGGTTCCATTTTCTGACCCAGCCGCTGCCCACTCCGCTCGCTTACTATGCCTACCATCTGCCGCCGCATCTGCTCGACACCATGACCGGAGTGGCGCTTGCCATCGAACTCGGCGCGCCCTGGCTGCTATTCGCTCCGCGCCGCTTCCGGCAAGCAGCCGCCTGGTGCTTCATCCTGCTGCAAGTGACCATCCTGCTCACCGGCAATTACGCGTTCTTCAACTTCCTGACGCTGGCGCTCTGCGTGTGGTGCTTCGACGACCGCGCGTTTCAGTTGTTACCCAAGTGGATACCGGCAAGAATGATCCCGAGGCGCCCAGTGCTGAATCCGATCGTCGCCATCCTGATCGCTATCGGCGCCATTAGGATGATCGGCATGGCTGCCCCGCAAGTTGCCGCCGCGGCCGAACCGCTGATCCAGCAGATCGCGCCTTTCGAAATCGTGAACACCTACGGGCTGTTCGCGGTGATGACTAAGCAGCGGCCCGAAATCAATATCGAAGGCTCGAACGACGGGGTGATTTGGCGCGCGTACCGCTTTCGCTATAAACCGGGACCGCTCGACCGCGGTCTGCCAGTTGTCGCGCCCTATCAGCCGCGGCTCGACTGGCAAATGTGGTTCGCCGCGCTGGGCAATTATCAGCAAGATAGCTGGGTCGGCGGGCTCATGTACCGCATCCTGCAAGGCAACAAGCGCGTGCTCGGATTGCTCGAGCCGCCGCCCTTCCAAACGCCTCCGCGCTATCTGCGCGCGCAGTTGTATTTGTATACCTACACCACCGCCGCCGAGCGCGCCCGCACCGGCGCGGTCTGGCAGCGGACCTTCGTGCGCACGTGGATGGGCCCGGTATCGCTGAAGCAGCGCTGAAGTACAATTCGAGGGATCCTCTTCAAATGAACGCTCGTACCGCGATCTTGTGCCTGTTTTTCTGCTGCGTTGCGGCTGCGAAAACCGCCACAGCACCTGCTTTACTTCCGCCCGACAACCGCTATAAAGCCGACATGCTCTTGATCGTTGCTCATCCTGACGATGACGTTGTCATCGGCGGCTATCTTGCCCGGGCCAGCCTCGATCAGCACAAGCGCATCGCCGTTATTTACTGCACCAACGGCGATGGAGGCGGCAATTCGGTTGGATATGAGGCCGGAGCGGCGCTGGGCCAAATGCGCATTCAGGAAGCGCGGCACGCTCTGCAATTTCTTCACATCGAAAACGCCTGGTTTCTCGGGCAGCACGATAACCCGGGGCAGAATGTCCTCTGGTCATTGGGCCGCTGGCATCATGGCGAGGTGCTAGAAGACGTAGTCCGCCTCATCAGGCTTACCAGGCCCGACGTGATCCTCACCTGGCTGCCCAACCACGTTGTGGGCGAGGATCACGACGATCATCAGGCGGCCGGTGTGATCGCCACCGAGGCTTTCGATCTTGCCGGCGATCCTCTCGCCTTCCCGGCACAGGTCTCCGCTCCGCGAAACCGAACCGGAATGGGGAACCTGACCGAAGGTCTGCATCCCTGGCAGCCGAAAAAGATCTACTACTTCACCGATGCATTCGAAGATTTCGGCCCCTACTGGCACGATGCGCGCGTCATTTCGCCGTTTCGGAAAAGCATCGTCGAGGGAACCGGTCCCGTTTTCTCGCAAACCGATATCTCCCCATCCCGGCACGTCTCATATGCCAAACTCACCGCCGAACACCAGCGCTTCTATATGACGCAGGAAGGAGATCTCGGCGTGAGTGCGCTCGCAAAGAACGATTTTCGCGATTTTAGTTACCCGACTCATCTGATCTTTGGCAAATCTCTAGTAGGCGGAAGCATCACCGGAGATGTTTTTGAAGGCGTCACGCCGGGACCGATACCGTTTACTCCTCCGCCTGGTTACCACCATCACGAGAATCCGCCAAAGCTTTCCCTCGAACTCGGTGGCCCTTGGGCGTTTTACCGCGAATTTTGGAAAGCGCATGACCTGCCGAATATCGCCAAGCTGCTTCCTGTGCCCGAAATAGCGGCTGGTTTTGGCGGGACCCTGCATATCCCTCTCCTCATCTCGAACACCACCCGGAAACCCGAAGTGGTCAAGTTGATTTGCCAACTGCCGGCCGGCTGGTCCGGAGGAACGAGGTTCGTCCGGTACCCGGTGAAGCCGGGCGAAACCTATCCTGTCCAAGCGGAGATCGTTGCCCCGAAAACCGGCGGGCATGAATGGCAGCAGATCCGATGGAACGCCGAGGCGGGCGGGCATTCCATCGGAAGCATCACTCTCCGAGTGTATTTAGGGACGAGCGGAATGCCGCAGTAGAGGCAAGCCAGTCCGCCTGTGCGATCCCCCCGCTGCGCTCACAGCTAAAATGAGCAGCATGCGGCGGTGTGGGATCGTGATGGTATTGCTCGTGCTGCCGGTGCTGGCACAATCGCCCCCTTCGATCCAGCAACTCGAAAGCCACGCCCGGAGCGCCCTTTCGGCGCGGAATCTCCCCGAAGCTCTCGCCGACTACCAAAAACTGGTGCAGCTTGTGCCGCGGTCGGCGGCATATCAAGACGAGCTCGGGTTTCTGCTTGCGGCGTCGAAACGCACTTCCGAGAGCATCGAGCACTTTCGCCGCGCTTCCGAACTCGACCCCAAAATGGCTCAGGCATGGTTCCATCTGGGCGCCGCGCTCATGCTCTCGGGAGAGCAGAATGCCGGCATCCAGGCGCTCCAAAAGGCGGCCGCTCTGGCGCCCGATCGCGCCGCTTACCGCTACCGTCTCGGCGCGGCGTATAACGATGCGCATCAATACGCTAAGGCGATTCCCGAGCTGCAATTCGCTGCTGACAAGGCGCCCGCCAACGAATCCGTTTGGGAAGCCCTCGGCATCGCTTATGAGCAGGAAAAGAAATGGTCCGAGGCAAAGTCCGCCTACGAGCACGCGCTGGAGCTTGATCCAAAGAACAACACCATCCGCGACAGCTACGGCTATGTGCTGGCGAAATCCGGCGCGCTCGATGAGGCAGTCGCCCAATTCCAGCAGATCCTCAAGCAAGAGCCGGATAATGTGCACGCGCAGGTGAATCTCGCTTATGCCTACATCGGTGCAGGGAAGTATAAGGATGCGATTGTCTATCTCTTGCAGGCCGCCAAGGATCACCCTGACGATCCGTCGGTCCACTACAATCTTGCGGCAGCATACAAGCTCACCGATGATTTCCCGCACGCAATCGAGCAGTTCAAGAAGACCATCGAATTGGATCCTTCGCTCGCGGACGCCTATTTCTTGTTGGGCAATACTTACCTGGCCGAAGGAGAGCCGAAGCAAGCGATCGCGCAATTTCGAGCCGCGGTGAAACAGAAGCCCGATTATGTCAACGCCTGGTATCAGCTCGGTATGACTTTGAAAGAGCAGGGTGATAAGAAAGGCGCGATCGATGCAATGCGGCATTCGGTCGCGCTCGATGGCAGCGATGCCGGGGCGTTCAACACCCTGGGCTTGCTGCTGCGGCGTACCGGCGACATTGCAGGATCGAAACAGGCTTTCGCGAAGGCCGCCGCGCTGCGTGCCGCCGAGAACGCGCGCAAACAGAAAGCACTGGAGCAAGGGATGGCGAAGATTCGCGGCACCTCAAAATAGGTTGCCGGCCACTTGCCCGGCGGTTTCTTTAGCGATGTAAATCAGCTTCGTTCGGTTTGCGTGCGGTTTGCTGGTGCTTACATCCACGATAAACGCATGCTGGCGCACCCGCCCGGCGAGCCGCTCGACCGTAGCCTTATGCGGCGATTTTGCCCGGCAGGCAAAGGCTTCGTTGCCCAGCCCGTTCACCGGAATCGCCGTGTTTCTGCAGCGCTTGCGGTACTTCCGAATGCCCATGATCGGCAGCGGCCGCACGCGGATATGGATGCTCTTGACAGCTCCGGATTGTTGCAGCGTGAAGCTGCAGGTATTCTTCGTCGCCGCGGCGGTTACGCTCCCGCCGAGCAGATCGCTTGCGGTCGCCGTATTCATCCACGGGCAATCGTGCGCCAGGCACGAGCACGCAAAGAAAAGTAAGGTTGCCAGGATTCGCATACTCATGCTCGTTTCGCCGGGGTCAGCGGCTCTCCACTCAAAATCTTTCCACCCTCCTGCAGCACATAGAGCCGGTTCGGCTCCAGGTTCTCGAAGCGGTCTACCTGTCCGCTGAGCCAGTGCAGCTCGATCGAATCGATTTTCTTCGCTTGGTCCAGGCCGAAATGCAGCCGCGGATCATTCGCAGAGAAATAGCTGCCGCTGCTGCGTGTCTCATCGAGCTGGCGCAGTGGCTTCGTAGATTTGGGATCGGTCTTGGCGGTCACAATGACACGCGTGCCGAGTCCGCTTCGATTCGATTTCACTCCTACCAGCTTAATCTTGACCCAGTTGCGGTTCAGCTTCGAATCGCAGCGCAACAACTGCGGAACGTGGTTGATGCAGTTCACCGCGATGTCGATGTTGCCGTCGTTGTCGTAATCGCCGAACGCGCAGCCGCGCGCCGGGGCTTTTTCCATAATCCCGGGACCGCCTTTGTCGGTTACGTCCTCGAACCTGCCGTTGCGCAGGTTACGGTACAGATATTTGTGCTCGGCATAAGTCAGGTCGGTCTTGGCCTGGCTGACCTCCGGATACAGGTGCCCGTTCGACATGAGGATGTCGAGCCAGCCGTCGTTATCCATGTCGAAGAAACCGACGCCCCAGCCAAGCAGCCGCGTGTTGATGCCGAGCCCGGCCGGGTAAGTGTGGTCTTCGAAATTATCGTCACCGATGTTCGTGTAAAGCGAATCGGTATCCCCGGCAAAATTGGTCTTCACAATGTCCGGCTTGCCGTCGCGGTTGTAATCGCCGATGCTCACGCCCATGCCTGCCTGAGGCTCGCCATTGGGCGATAGCGCGGCGCCCGCCTGAATGGCGATGTCCTTAAACGTGCCATTCTTCTGGTTGTAGTAAAGCGTTGCCGTGCTGGAATCGTTGGCGACATAAATATCCGTCCAGCCGTCGCCGTCGAAATCCGCCGTCGCCACGCTCAGCCCGTACACGCCCGCGGTATTCCAAATCCCAGCCTTTTCACTCACGTCGGTAAACGTGCCGTTGCCATTATTGCGGTAGAGAATGTTCTTGCCGCCCTTCAGTCCCGGCGGTCCACACGCAACCAGCAAGCCTTTGTATGTACAAGGTCCGGCCTTGGGCAAAGGCGCGGTTTTCAGGTCGAAATCGACGTAATTGGCGACGAACAGGTCGAGATGACCGTCGCGGTCGTAATCGAGGAAGGTGCATCCGGTGTTCCACCGCGGGTGGGAAGTATGCTGGATCAACCCCGCTTCTTTGCTAACATCCGTGAACTTACCATTCCCGTGATTGCGGTAAAGAGCGTTTTGCCCATAGTAAGTGACAAACAGGTCGTCGTATCCGTCGTTATCAAAGTCGCCGATGCAGCACGCCTGTCCCCAACCGGTGCGGCGTTCAAGGCCCGAACCCATGGTCACGTCTGTAAACGTGCCGTCCCGGTTGTTCTTAAAGAGCCGGCAATGAGGCGCATTTCCGTGCGGAAAGCCTCCCAGGCGCCAGCCATTCACCAGGAAAACGTCGATCCAGCCGTCTTGATCATAATCGTAGAAGGCCAGGCCACAGCCGGTTGTCTCCAACAGATACCTGTTGTGGTGTACGCCGCCGTAAGTGGTTTCGACGGCCAGATTCGCTTCTTTTACAACATCTACAAACGAAATGCCGAGCGGCGTCCCCGCGATAGGCGACTTCGGGCCTTCTTTGGATGCGGCTCTGACCTGTGCATGATAGGCTTGGTGGCCGCCCAGTTTCTGCGGCTCCGCCATTGCGAGCAGGTCCGCAAAGGGCAGCACCAGGGCACTGCGGCTCAACGAGCGAATGAAATGCCGTCGATTTGCTTTCATGGTGAAACTCCACAATTTAACGATTGTCGATGCCGCCCATTTCTTTGTGCAGGTGCCAGGGAACGCTCTCGATGGAAAGCTCCGGATGCAGGCGGAGATAGTCGAGCGCATAACTCGGCGCTTGCGGGTCGACCTGCTTGGTAGCGAACAGAGCGGCTTGCATAGCAGCTTGCTTTTTCATACCCAGGCGCCGGTCGACTACGGAAAGATTGTAGTGCGCCGCTAACGAGTCCGGATCGATTGCCTGCAACAACTCGAATTGCTTGCGCGCGTCCGTGTATTGGTGAAGCTGGTAATAATAAATGCCCAGCTCGCGCCGGGCGTCGCGTGAGTCCGGGTATCGGGCAATTACCTGTTGCAGGTCTGCGAATTCGGCGGCGTCGTGTCCTTCGCGCCGCTCGAGAAGAGCGCGATAGTAGAGCGCCCTTGCATCGCCCGGCTTCAGCGCGAGCGCCTTTTCCAGGTCCGGCCGCGCCATCGAATATCTCTCCCATTTGAGATAAGTGAGGGCAACGTTAATATAGCCGTCCGCATATTTCGGGCGCAGCTTGACTACATGCTCGAAAGCGTTGAGCGCGTCGGCATACTGAAGCTGGTAAAGATATGCGATGCCGATGTTATTCCAGCGCATCCATTTCGGATCGTTGGGGTCGGGTGGCTGTGCGGCGTTCCTTCCAATATGGATCGTGCGCGTTTGCGATGCCAGCACCACAATCGGATACGCCGGGTGTTTCGGCCCGAGCACGTGGTTGATATAGCTCTGCCGGTAATGGCGGTAATTCACGCGTGCGGTTATCGTCAGAGGGCTTTTCGCGCGAGCAGGGATATGAAATTCGTAGCGTACGAGATCCGAACGCCCGGATTGAATCGTGTTGTCGTATGCAACCGAGTGAATGGTCCAGACTTCGTGATCATCGACGAATTCACCTTTGCTGTCCACCGGACTGTTAGTGTAGGTGTGCGCGCGGGCATCCACCGTTCCGTCGGGATTAAGAAAGCCGCTGTGATAGATCGCCTTTCCGTCCGCGTCCTTCACTTCGAACTCTACCCAAGTCTGGTAGAGATCACGCACTTCAGGAATCAGCGAGTGGCCGATGTTCTTGTTCTGAATCACCACCCAGACCTGGACGGTTTGATTGGGAGCGAGCGTAAACGGCTTCGAGCCCAGCGGCTCGATGGCACAGCCGTTTTGCGGCTCCAGCCCAAACAGATCAACATGGAGAAACATGCCGGAGCGGAGAAATGCGATCGTTTTCTTGAGTTGAGTCTTATAGCCGTAATAAAACGGCACGCCGGTATTGCCGGCCAGCCAGCGGTGCGAAGCGAAGGTGTCGTGCTTTGCTCCGTCCTCACCCGGTTCGGCCATCTCGCGCATCATGTGGCAGTTCTGGCACGTGAACCGCGGACCAGAATAGAAATTCAAAGGACTCTGGTGCGAGAACTTGGATTGCTGCCACTCGTCGTAAACATCGAACGCAGGGATAAATTTGTAGTGATTCAGCGTATACGGCAGATTCGCCTTGTGGCAGGCAGCGCAAAATTTCGGCGAATGAAGAAACGTGTGCATCACCGCGTGCGCGTGCCGTTTCGGATGCGCCATGATTTCCGAATACGGCACTTCGCCGGGAATTCGCTTCCCGTTCGCATCGACCATTACGGACGGAATGCCCATCACGTAGCTGCCGTTGCCGCGCGTGGGTTGCAGCCGGACGATGGAATGGCAGGTCATGCAAGTAACGCCGTCTTCGTCGAAAGTCTCGTCTATGTTGGTGTGCTTGCTCGCCAGCGCCCCGGAGAGGACTCCGATCGGATTATGGCAGCTGTCGCAATGACGGGTGAATTTCATGCCTTTGGTGCGCCGCAGGATATTGACGCTGTGGCGGTAAAAGGGTTCGCGGAAGGAATTCGAGTGCAGCGCATGGCGCCATTCGGTATAGGCCTGCTTGTGGCAGCCCGCGCAATATTGGGCGGCAGGAAACGCTCCCGGCCGGATCGGCTTGCCCGTGATGGTTTCGGAGTTGCCGGGCGAGGAGATCGAGCTTTCGCCGGTACTGATGGCGTACGGACTGGCGGGAGCCTGCTGTGCTTGCGCCGCGCAAGCACACGGGCACACGCAGGCGAGCGCAAAAAGCGCGAGCGAGCTATTGCGACCCAACACAAGCTTCCCTATGAAGTCGATTGTGACATGAACGGGTTGAGCCCGCCGATCCGCTGATATTCTTGAACAGGATGCTGAAACAACCGGATTGGAGGGCGGGGTTCACCCCGCTCGGGGCTTCAGTTCCGCAACCGGCGCTTCCGGCGGAGCTGAAGCTCCGCGCGGGCTCAAGCCCGCCCTCCCTGTCAGAGCCGCATGCGCATTCTCAGTAGGGCCATTTTTCGCGAGATTCTGGGCAGCGCCCTGCTCGGCACGCTGCTGTTCGTGTTCGTCCTGTTTCTGCGCACCATTGACCGGCTCTCGACTCTGCTGGTCAAAACCTCGGCGCCGCCCCACGTCATTTCGGAACTGCTGATTTATGCGCTTCCGGCGACGCTGCCGTTCGCGCTGCCGCTGGGCGTGCTTGTGGGCGTTTTAATCGGACTCAGCCGCATGTCCGCCGATAGCGAAATAACAGCAATTCGCGCTTCGGGCATTTCCAGTGCTGCCGTGGTCAGGCCGGTGATGCTGTTCGCTTCCATCGCGCTTGCGATCACCGCGACTTGCTCGCTTTGGCTGACTCCGCTATCGCTGCACCGGGAATCGGAGATCGCGCGCAATTTCGCGGCGGCGCAGCTTACCGGCAACATCGAATCGCGCGTTTTCGACGAAGATTTTCCCCATACCGTTCTCTACGTCGGCGATGTCGAGACCGTGGGCAAGCAGATCGTCTGGCATGACGTCTTTCTGGCGGATACCACGCCGCCGGCGAAGCTTGCCGAGGAGGGCAAAGATCGCGGTCCGGGCCCACGCGTCATTGTGGCGCAAACCGCGATTCCCCATCCCGATCCGGGGCACAACCGCATCGTTCTCGATATGCGGAATTTTCATTCCTACGAGCGCGACAAAGAGGGCAAGGTCATCATGACCGCCGCCAATCCCCAGATCGAGACCATTCAAGCTCAGACGCAGGAAGATTTTCAGGTCACCAAAACCGATCGGGAGATGGATACCCCCTCGCTCTACCAGCGCGTGTATCACACAAAAGGGCTGTCGCACTACCAACACGTGGAAGCGGCGATCGAACTGCATCAGCGTTTCGCGCTCCCGTTGGCATGTGTTCTGCTGGCGCTGGTCGGTATCCCGCTCGGGATCTCTTCGCGCAAAGGGGGGAAATCCGCGGCATTCGTGCTAACGGTCCTCCTCGCTTTCCTTTACTATCTCGGATTTATCAGCCTGGTCGGACTGGCAAAGAAGGGAAGCTTGCCGGTCCCTCTGGCAGTATGGGCCCCGGATGCGATTTTCCTGGTGCTGGGCGTGGTGCTGCTGCTGCGCCTGGAGAAACCTCAAGAGCGCGACTGGGCCGGCGTGTGGCGATCCATCGTGCAGAGGCTGTCGCCGGGACGCAAGCCGAATAAGCCGGCGCGGCCGCGGAAAAACGTTCGGACGCGCATCGGACGTCTGAATTTCCGCCCCATGCTGATCGATGCTTACGTGCTGAATGGATTTGTTTTCTACCTTGTGGTGTTAGTTGCGGCGCTTCTTGTTCTGATTGAGATCTTCACTTTCTTCGAACTGCTCGGCGACATGATGAAGAACAACATTTCCATGTCCACGATGCTTGATTATCTTTGGCATCTGGCGCCGATGTTGGTTTATCAGATTACGCCAATCGGCATTCTGGTCGCGACGCTGACCTGCTTTGGCGTATTGACCAAGTACAACGAGGTCACCGCGTTTAAAGCCGCCGGAGTAAGCCTGTACCGCCTCGCTGCTCCGGTTCTGGTGGCGAGTTTCGTCGTGAGCGTCGTGCTGTTTGCGTTCAATTACTATTACATTCCTCAAGCGAACCGCCGCCAGGAAAGGCTGCGCGCCGAGATTAAGAACCAGCCGGTGGCGACTTACTTGCGCAAGGACCGCCAATGGGTCTACGGCGACGGGCCGAGGATTTATAACTACCGCTTACTCGAACCGCAGCGCAAGATCATGACCAAGGTGAACGTCTACGAACTCGACCCGAAAACGTTCCGGGTGGTGCACCAGATCTCGGCCGAGCGGGCGCAATGGGACCCGCACCGCGATGCCTGGGTTTTTAGTAACGGTATCAGCGAAGTCATCGGAAAGAATGGCGAGCCCGATTTCCGTTCCTTTCAGGGCAAGAGCGCGGTTTTCCCCAAATTGACCGAAAAGCCTTCCTGGTTCGTCAAGCAGGAACGCGAGTACAAGGAGTTGAATTTCAACCAGCTCAGGAAATACATTTACGAGCTCAAGGAAAGCGGGCTTGAGACGACCCCGCTTCAGGTTGCTTACTATAAGAAATTTTCGGTGCCGCTGTTTGCGTTGGTGATGGCGGTTCTGAGTGTTCCGTTTGCCTTTATTGCGGGAAACCGCGGCGCCATGACGGGCGTAGGCATTAGCTTCGGCATCGCCATCGCCTACTGGACTATCGGCGCGGTCTTCAACCAGGCCGGCGATTTGAACCAGCTCCCGGCCATAATGGCGGCATGGTCGCCCGACCTCATCTTCGCGCTGGCTGGCTTCTACTTCATGACCCGAATGAAAACGTGAAGGGCCGGCTAAAATCGATCGGGAAATTTGCGCTGGTGCGCCCGGACAGATTCGAACTGCCGACCTTCTGGTTCGTAGCCAGACGCTCTATCCAACTGAGCTACGGGCGCTTTGGCACACCCCAGTATAGCAGCGGAGCGACGTGGATGGGCCTTAGGCAGGGCGCTGAGTCGAGTCGTCCAAGCGTAGGGTGCGCACGCAATTTCTGCCGGCTGCTTTCGCTTGATAAAGCGCCTCGTCGGCGACGCGGACAAAGACTTCAAGATTGCGCTCCGAGCCGTCGGAGATGGTGGCGCCGAAGCTTGCCGAAAGGTGGATTTCATAGCCGTCCACCAGAATCGGAGAGCTGTTGAGTTTGGCACGCATGCGTTCGGCCTGGGCCGCGGTCTGTTCCAGATCGCAATTGGGCAGGACCACCAGAAACTCCTCGCCTCCGTAGCGGCCGATCTGGTCGTAGGGCCGCATATTGTGGCGGAGACGGGCGGCGGCTTCCCGCAGCACGGTATCGCCGGCAAAATGTCCGTAAGTATCGTTGATCTTCTTGAAATGATCGATATCGAGCAGGATCATGCCCACGCTGCGATGGTCGCGATGACAGCGGGCGAGTTCGGCTTGAAGGGTATTGTAAATGGCGGAGCGGTTGGGCAGCATGGTGAGCAGGTCTTTGTTGGCGCGCTCCCGCAGTTCTTCGCGCGCCCGCAGCAGGTCCATCTGTAAATCGACGATGCGCTTGCCGGCCCGCAGCCGCACACGAAGCTCGTTCTCCTCGAACGGCTTCACGATATAGTCGTCGGCCCCCGCTTCCAGCCCCTCCACAGTTTCGTCCTTGGTGCCTTTCGAGGTGAGCAGCAGAATGTAGGGATAGGGCTCGCGATCGGTCTGCCGGAGATGGCGGCAGACCTCCGGGCCCGTCATATGCGGCATCATCCAGTCGAGGATCGCCATGACGGGCGGATCCGGCTGGGCCAGAATCTCCCAGGCCTGGGCGCCGTTTTCCGCCAGGACAACCTCGTACCCCCAACGCAGCAGAGCGCTCCGCAATACCGCCCGAGAGGTTGCATTGTCTTCGGCGACTAGTACCTTCATCGTTGGCTTAGGCTCCGCCTCGCTATGAAACTAATCGTCCGCCAAGGGCGAAAGATTAGCGATTCCGCTGTTGGTCCGGCGGTTCTGCCCGCTTCCGCTCGAAAGCCCGGAAATCCCAGAAAACACCGACCCCCCTCCTTAGATTGAAAATACCGGCGGTCCGTAGCCTCGCCTACTTCCCGAAGCGCCTATCTTATATGATGGGATTGCGTCCGGCTTTTCGCACCCCAAGCGGCACGGTTTCGGGCACAGAGGATCGAAGTAATGAACAATTCCGTACTAGTACCGATGGTTGTTGAGCAGACTTCCCGTGGCGAGCGAGCCTACGATATTTACTCGCGCCTGCTGAAGGAAAACATCATTTTTATCGGTACGCCGATTGACGACAATGTTGCCAATCTCGTAATCGCCCAGATGCTGTTTCTGGCAGCGGAAGATCCCGAGCGGGACATTTCCATCTACATCAATTCACCCGGAGGTTCCATTACGGCCGGATTGGCCATTTTGGACACCATGCGGCTGGTCGAGCCGGATATCGTGACCTATTGCATTGGGCAGGCGGCTTCGATGGCCGCTGTGCTGCTGGCCTGTGGGACGCGCGGCAAGCGCTTCAGCTTACCGAATTCGCGCATTCTGATCCACCAGCCTTCCATGAGCGGACTCGGCGGCCAGGCGGCCGATATTGACATCTACGCCCGCGAGATTCTGCGTATGCGGCAGTCGCTGAACCAGATTCTCGCGGAAGCTACCGGACAGCCGGTAGAAAAGATTGCGCGCGACGTGGATCGCGATTATATTCTCGAACCCGAAGCCGCGCTCGACTACGGCATGATCGATCGCGTGATCTCGACTGCGGCTGATAGACAGAATCAGCCAATTCCCACGCGATAGACATGATTCTCAAGGTTCGCAAGGCGGTTTTTCCCGCAGCCGGGCTCGGCACGCGCTTCCTGCCGGCCACCAAGGCCCAGCCAAAGGAGATGCTGCCGGTAGTCGATAAACCGCTGATCCAATACGGCGTGGAAGAGGCGATTCACTCCGGGCTGCAAAACATCATCATCGTCACCGGCCGGGGCAAATCTTCCATCGAAGATCACTTCGATGTCAGTTTCGAGCTGGAGCAATTGCTCGAATCGAAAAACAAGAGCGAAATGCTTTCGATGGTGCGGGCAATTTCCGACATGATCGACGTGGCCTATGTGCGGCAGAAGGAAGCGCTTGGGCTGGGGCATGCCGTGCTGCGCGCCAAGGAGATTGTCGGACAGGAGCCGTTCGCCGTCGTTCTTTCCGACGATATTATCGCCGCCGAAACGCCGTGTGTCCGCCAATTGCTGGATGTTTACGAGTATTACGGCGCCTCGGTGGTCGCTTTGCTCGAAGTGCCGCCCGATCAGATATCGGCTTACGGCGTCGTGGATGCCGAACCGGTGGGCGATAAAGGTTTCGAGAACCGGTTGTTTCGCATCCGCAACATGGTGGAGAAGCCAAAGCCTGCCGATGCACCATCGAACCTGGCGATCATCGGGCGTTATGTTCTCACCTCGGAAATCTTCCCCTGCATCGAAGCCATCGAGCCTGGCAGCGGCGGCGAAATTCAGTTGACCGACGGCTTGAAATACATGCTGCGAAACCGGCCCATCTATGGCTTGAAGTTCGAAGGCAAACGCTACGATGCCGGCGACAAACTCGGGTTCCTGAAAGCCACCGTGGAGTTCGCCTTGAGCCGGCACGATCTCGGCCAGCAGTTCCGCGAGTATCTAAAGACTGTGTGCGTGCAGTAACCCTAATCTCCGCCGCGGGCGCGCTCTTCGCCGCCTGTATTGCCGTTCAGGCGCAAACCGAGGATTACGGCCAGCCCGCTACGCCGCGCATTGTGGCCTACGTTGAGCATTGGCTGCAGCAGGGCGATGTGCAATCCGCTGAACAGTTAGTGGCGCAGTATCGGAGATTGAACGGCGATACTCCGGAGGCAATGGACGCGCTTTCCTGGGTGGCGCGGGGCGAATTGGCTACGGGAAATCTGGACGGGGCTTGGAAGAGCGCGGCCGAAGTCGTCCATACGGCGCAGGTTGCGGTGGCTACGCGGAAACTGGACGCCGAACCGTATTTGCCTCTTGCGCTTGGGGCGGCTTATGAGGTCCAGGCCATTGTTCTCGCGCGCAAGCATGAGCCGCGCAAAGCGCTCGCGCTGCTTGAGTCTGCACTCAAGACCTGGCGCGGTACATCGATTGAGGACCGGCTGCATCAAGGCATCAATCTTCTGACGCTCGAAGGCAAACCGGCGCCGCCGCTACAGGAAGCCGAGTGGATCGGGACCAAGCCCACGCCGCAGAGCGCCTGGCGCGGCAAAGTCGTGCTGCTGTATTTTTGGGCGCACTGGTGTTCGGACTGCAAAGTGGATGCGCCGGTCATCGCGAAAATTGCAAAAGAGTTCGAGCCTCGAGGACTGCTGGTGATCGCGCCCACGCGCCTTTACGGCTACACGGCGCAAAACGATCCCGCGCCGCCCGCGGAAGAACACGCTTGGCTGAAGAAGGTATTTGCGAAGTTTTATGCTTCGATCCCCGGCATCCAGGTTCCGCTCGGCACCTCGAATTTCAAGCGCTTCGGCGCCAGCACGGTTCCGACCATCGTGCTCATCGACCGCCGCGGCATTGTGCGGCTCTACCATCCGGGTTTGATGCATGAAGACGAGCTACAAAAAGCAATCGAGCCTCTTCTGGTGCGAGATAATCCGTAGCATGAGTCTTCGCATGCGCCTGGTTGCGCTCCTCCTGGTTGCCTCCTTCGCGCTGTTTGCAAAATCGC